>DRPO01000390.1 GCA_011330835.1 Gammaproteobacteria bacterium
AGTTGTAGTAGTTAGCTTTACATACATTACTTGTATCAATCAGAACAGATGATCGAAGTTACCCTCGAACGGAACGCGCTGCTCAATCCGCTGCAAGGCGTCATCGGCGCCATCGAGCGCCGGCAGACCATGCCGATGCTCGCCAATGTCCTGGTGGAAGCCAGCGATAACGCCATCAACCTGACGGCGACGGATCTTGAAATTACCCTTCAGGCCAGCGCGGTGGCGACGGTGAACCAGGCTGGCCGAGCCGCGCTTCCAGCGAGAAAGCTGTTCGAGATTTGCAAGAACCTGCCCGATGGCGCTCAAGTCAGCATTGACGCCGGTGACGAGAAAGCCATCGTGAAATCGGGAAAGAGCCGGTTCACTCTGACCTGTCTGCCAGCGGATGACTTTCCGTCGCCTCAGGCGATCGACGGCGCGGCTCAGCATTTTTCGATCCCTCTGGAAGGCTTCTCCGGGCTCATCGCTCGAACCGCGTTTTGCATGGCGCATCAGGACGTTCGCTACTATCTGAACGGGTTGATGCTGGAGCCAAATCCGCATTTGCTTCGCGCGGTGGCGACCGATGGTCATCGCCTGGCCTACGCCGAACTGCCTGTCGAACTGGATATCGACGATCCCCAGCAGGTGATTATCCCCAAAAAGGGCGTCAGTGAATTGCAGCGCTTGCTGTCCGAGCAGGACGGGGAACTCAGCATCACGTTGAGCAGCAACATGATTCGCATCGAGGCGGGGTCGCGAACGATGATTTCCAAGCTTATCGATGGTCGGTTTCCGGACTACAACCGGGTTATTCCCGAGGAGGCGGCCAACCTCGCGACGGTTGAGCGGGTCGCTTTCAGGGAGGCGTTACAAAGGGCGGCCATTCTCTCGAACGAGAAATACCGAGGCATTCGCCTGGAGTTCTCCAGCGACAGCCTCACCTTGCAGGCGCACAATTCAGAGAATGAAGAAGCCCAGGAGGAGATTCCCATCGAGTACGATGGAGATCCGCTTCAAGTCGGCTTCAATGTTCAATATTTGATGGATGTCTGTAACACCTCTCAAAACGACGTGCTGGAAATATCCATTCAGGATCCAAACTCCAGCGCCCTGTTGCTTGATCCCTCCAAGCCGGGCACTCGCTATGTGGTTATGCCAATGCGGTTATAATCAGAACTTCCGCGCAGCCGGTGCGGCGTCGTTCCGCCGGGTGGGGCGTGGCCTCTGATTCGGCGGTCGTGGGAACCGTATTGATTGGCCAACCGGCGCTCGGGCGCCAAGCACTATGGAGCTGACCAGGCTCTCCATCCAAAACTTCAGAAATATTGAAGCGCTGAGTTTTTCTCCCGCATCGTCATTCAATCTCTTTTATGGCGACAATGGCGCGGGCAAGACAAGCATTCTCGAATCCATCCACGCCCTCTCACAAGGGCGTTCTTTTCGTGGGGCGTCGCCTCGGGATCTGATCAATAATCAGTCCGAGAAATTCATGGTTAGCGGCGACGTCAGGGATTCTCGGGGCGTCAAACATACACTGGGCGTGGAAAGATCGCGGTCGCGTCTCAAGGGTAGAGTGGATTTTCAGGATGCCGATTCGATCGCCAGACTCGCCGAGTGTCTGCCTTTGGTCAGCATCCATCCTGGTTCGTTTGAGCTGATCACCGGGGAGCCTGGGTTCCGGCGCGCGTATATCGACTGGGGCCTGTTTTTCTGTGATCCCCAATTCAGACAGTGTTGGCCCCGTTATCAGGCAGCCCTGAAACAGCGCAACGCTGCGTTGAAAAAGGGATATGGCGACGAGGTTGTAGGGCATTGGGACATTGTCATCGGCGACTGTGGAGAAACGATCGATTGCGCGCGACGACGCTATGTCGAGCGGGTCAACGAAGCGCTTCCGGAGGCGGCCAGCTTTTTTTCGCAGTCGGTGGAAGTGGCTATCGAATATCGACGAGGATGGGATGAGCAGCCGCTGTTAAACGCATTGGCTTCTCGCCTGGAGAGCGATCGCAGACTGGGGTACACATTTGCCGGGCCACATCGCGCCGATCTGGTGGTGAAGTATCAAGGCAATGAAGCGAGCCGGTTTGCTTCCAGGGGGCAGATCAAGTTCCTGACCGTTCTGCTCAAGCTGGTTCAAGCCCGTCTATATCAACTCGATCAGGAGCAAGCCTGTATCCTTCTGCTCGATGATCTGGCATCGGAACTGGATAGTGAACGGTTGGCGGCGCTGATTCGTGCGTTGTCGGAGATGCGGGTTCAAACCTTCGTCACCTCGGTCGAGAAGAATGAGGAGCTGTTTCCCCAGGGGGACGGAACTCGGGTGTTTCACGTGAAACAAGGAAGGTTCTCCGAGTCGTGATTGTCGCCCGCTGGAGGCGCATAAGATGCTATAATACGGCCTCAAATTTTGTTCCCCGAAGTCGGTTTGGCGAAGTGTTTCACGTGAAACACCGGGGCGCTGGCGAGCCATTCCCCGGGCGTGCTGTACGAGGGGCGGCGTCTGATAGTGACAGGAGCAACAGCTCCGCGGATTATTTATGAGTGATAAAACTGAAACCTACGATTCGTCGAACATCAAGGTCCTGAAGGGACTTGAGGCGGTGCGCAAGCGCCCTGGTATGTATATCGGCGATACCGACGATGGCACCGGCCTTCATCATATGGTGTTCGAAGTGGTCGACAACGCGATCGACGAGGCGCTGGCCGGTTATTGCTCGGAAATCAAGGTGATCATCCATAGCGACAATGCGGTAACGGTGTCGGATGATGGCCGGGGCATTCCGGTCGATATCCATCCGGAAGAGGGACGGTCCGCGGCCGAGGTCATCATGACGGTGCTCCACGCGGGCGGCAAGTTCGATGACAATTCCTACAAGGTTTCCGGCGGCTTGCACGGCGTGGGGGTTTCCGTAGTCAACGCGCTCTCCGAAGAGTTGGTTCTCACCGTTTACCGCGATGGCTGGGTTCATCGCCAGAGTTATCGGCTGGGCGAGCCCGTTGCGCCGCTGGAAAAGGTTGAAAAGTCGGATCGCACGGGCACCAAGGTTTATTTCAAACCGTCTCCGGAGATATTCGCCGACACCGAGTACCACTACGATATTCTGTCCAAGCGTTTGCGCGAGTTGTCGTTTCTGAACTCGGGGGTTCGCATTGTCCTGCGAGACGAGCGGACGCAAAAGGAAGACGTTTTTGAGTACGAGGGCGGTATTGTCGCTTTTGTCGAACATCTGAACGCCAAGAAGACGCCGTTGCATCCGACGGTCATCAGCATTCGCTCCGAGAAGGATGGGGTGATGCTTGAGGTCGCCATGCAGTGGAATGACTCCTATCAGGAAAACATTTTCTGCTTTACGAACAATATTCCCCAGCGCGATGGCGGCACGCATCTGGCGGGTTTCCGGGCCGGACTGACGCGCACGCTGAACCAGTACATGGAGCGCGAGGGGATTCTCAAGAAAAACAAGGTCTCTCCGACCGGCGATGACGCGCGCGAGGGATTGACGGCGGTTGTTTCCGTCAAGGTGCCTGACCCCAAGTTCTCCTCGCAAACCAAGGACAAGCTGGTATCTTCCGAGGTGAAGAGCGTGGTGGAATCCGGGCTGCACGATCGGCTGGCGGATTTCTTGCTGGAGAACCCCGCGGAAGCCCGGGCGATAACCTCGAAAATCATCGATTCAGCCCGCGCGCGCGAGGCGGCGCGCAAGGCTCGGGAAATGACCCGCAGAAAGGGCGCTCTGGACATCGCGGGATTGCCGGGCAAGCTGGCCGATTGCCAGGAGAAGGATCCGGCGCTCTCCGAAATCTATATCGTGGAGGGCGACTCCGCAGGCGGGTCGGCCAAACAGGGCAGGGATCGGCGCACCCAGGCGATTCTGCCGCTCAAGGGGAAGATTCTGAATGTCGAGAAAGCGCGTTTCGACAAGATGCTGTCATCCGCCGAGGTGGGCACCCTGATTACCGCGCTCGGTTGCGGTATCGGCAAGGATGAATTCGATCCCGACAAGCTGCGTTACCACCGGATTATCATCATGACCGATGCGGATGTCGACGGGTCGCATATCCGGACGCTGCTGCTGACCTTTTTCTATCGCCAGATGCCGGAGATTATCGAACGCGGACACGTCTATATCGCGCAGCCGCCATTGTACAAACTGAAAAAGGGCAAACAGGAACAGTACGTCAAGGACGACGCTGAACTCAATCATCTGTTGATCAATTACGCACTGGATGGAACCCGTCTTTTCATCGACTCGAACAGCCCGGCGATCAGCGCGAGCGCCTTCGAGGAAATGGTCAAAAACTACAAGCTGGTCGAGGAAACCATCGAACGGATGTCGCGTCGCTATCCGAGGGAAATTCTCCGCCAGATGATGTTCACCCGGCCATTGTCCGACAGTGACCTGAAGGACAAGTCCGCGGTCGAGGGTTGGGTGGAAAAGCTGCTCGAACCGCTGAGCGAGAATCGCGCGCAATCCATCCGTTATGAATCGCGTGTCGAAGACAAGGGCGAAGAAACTGTCAGCATCGTGATCGACCGTCGCGAACATGGCGTGGTCAATCAGCATGTATTTGATCAGGATTTCTTTTTCTCCAATGAATACAAATACATAGCTGATCTTGCCCGGAGTCTGGATGGGTTGCTTGGAGAGGGCGCCTACCTTCAGCGGGGTGAGCGCAAGCATCCGGTCAAACGCTTCGACGAGGTCATGGACTGGCTCGACAAGCAGTCGCGGCGCGGGTTGACCATTCAGCGATACAAGGGGTTGGGCGAGATGAACGCCGATCAGTTGTGGGAAACCACGATGGATCCGGAAACGCGCAGAATGTTGCAGGTTCGCATCGAGGATGCGATCGCCGCCGATGAGATATTCACCACGTTGATGGGCGATCAGGTTGAACCGCGCCGGGATTTCATCGAGGCGAACGCACTGGAAGTCACCAACCTCGATATATAAGGCCCCGATGAACGCGACGCCGCGGGAATGGAAAGTCGCCGCTACAAGGAAAAGCACATCATGACCAACCCACTACTGGAAAACTATTCACTACCGCCTTTCTCCAGGATCGAGCCCGAGCATGTCGAACCGGCGATCGACCGGATTCTGGCGGACAACCGGGCGGCGCTGAAGACTCTGCTGGCCCAGCCGCCGAGCTGGGAGACGCTGATTCTCCCGCTGGATGACAACGAGGATCGCCTGTCGCGGGCCTGGTCGCCCGTTCGGCACATGAATTCGGTTGTCAATTCCGAGGCGCTCAGGGAGGCGTACAACCGCTGTTTGCCCAAATTGTCCGAGTATGGCGTTGAATTGGGCCAGAACCGCGATTTGTTCAATGCCTACAAGCAGATCGCGGATTCCGCCGATGAGGCGGGCCTGACCGCCTCTCAACGGAAGGTTCTGGAGAATGCGCTGCGTGATTTCCATCTTTCCGGCGTTGATCTGGAAGATGACAAAAAGGCGCGTTTTGCCGAGATTTCGAAGCAACTTAGCGAGCTTTCGGCCAAGTTCGAGGAAAATGTCCTGGATGCGACGAATGCGTGGAGCAAGCATGTCGAGGATTCCGCTGGCCTGAGCGGGTTGCCGGACAGCGCTTTGGAAATGCTTCGCCAGGAGGCGGCGCGTCGCGGTCTGGGGGGCGCTGTCATTACGCTGCAATACCCGTCCTATCTGGCGATCATGACCTATGCCGATGATCGACAATTGCGGGAAGAAGTCTATCGGGCGTATGTCACCCGCGCTTCCGACCAGGGCGACGATCCCGCGCTGGACAATTCGGAAATCATCGAGCGGATCCTGGCGCTCAAGCATGAGTCTTCACGGCTGTTGGGGTTCGCCAACTATGCGGAGCGATCGCTCAGCAAGAAGATGGCCGAATCGCCGGAGAAGGTGATGGCTTTTCTCGAAGATCTCGCCGATCGCGCCAGACCTCGGGCGCAAAGCGAGTATGACGATCTGGCGCGCTTCGCCCGGGGCGTGCTGGGCTATGACGAGGTGCAGGCCTGGGACGTCGCCTACATCAGCGAAAAAATGAAAGGCGCCTACTTCGCCTTGTCCCAGGAAGACCTCAAACCGTATTTTCCGGTCGACCAGGTGATCGACGGCCTGTTTACTCTCGTCAACCGGCTTTACGGCATAGAGATTCGCCAGCGGGAAGGGGTTGACGTCTGGCATCCCGACGTACGGTTCTACGATATCTTCGATCGTGACGGAAACCTCCAGGCCCAGTTCTATTTTGATCTGTACGCGCGCGAGAACAAGCGCGGCGGCGCGTGGATGGATGATTGCGTTGGCCGGCGCCGTACCTCGGAAGGGATTCAGATTCCCGTCGCGTTCATGACCTGCAATTCGAGCCCCCCGGTTGGCGACAAGCCGGCGCTGTTCACCCATGACGAGGTGATCACCCTGTTCCACGAGTTTGGTCACGGTCTGCATCACATGCTGACGCGCATCGATGAGAGCGACGTGGCCGGCATCAGCGGCGTCGAGTGGGACGCCGTGGAATTGCCAAGCCAGTTCATGGAAAACTGGTGCTGGGAAAGGGAGGTGCTGGACATGTTCGCCCGGCGCTACGATACCGGCGAACCGTTGCCCGACGCGCTGTACGACAAGCTCATCGCCAGCAAGAATTTCCAGGCGGCCATGCAAATGGTGCGTCAACTCGAGTTCGCGATTTTCGACATGCGGATTCATGCCGAATACGATCCCGAAAAAGGCGCCCGGGCGCTCGAAATCCTCGACCAGGTGCGCGACCAGGTCGCGGTCTTCACGCCGCCGGAATACAATCGCTTTCCGCATTCGTTCAGCCACATTTTCGGGGGTGGTTACGCCGCCGGCTACTACAGCTACAAGTGGGCGGAAGTCCTCTCGGCGGACGCCTTCGCGCGTTTCGAGGAAGAAGGTCTTTTCAATCCACGCGTTGGCGCGGATTTCCTCGAACAGGTGCTGGAAAGGGGCGGTTCACGGGACGCCATGGCGTCATTCAAGGCGTTTCGGGGGCGGGAGCCCACCATTGACGCGCTGCTGAGACACAGCGGCCTGGAACCCACCGAATCCTGATCTCACAGGGGGGATAAAATGAAAATTGCCTCGTGGAATGTGAATTCCCTGAAAGTTCGTCTGCCGCATGTCCTGGACTGGCTGGCCGCGCAGCAACCCGATGTGCTGGCGCTCCAGGAGACCAAGCTGCCCGACGAGAATTTTCCGGCTGGAGAAATCAATGAAGCGGGCTACCAGGTGGTCTTTTCCGGACAGCGCACCTATAACGGCGTGGCGATTCTCAGCCGGGCCGAACCCGCCGAGATCGTGACCGACATTCCCGATCTCGATGATCCCCAGCGTCGAATTCTGGCGGCGACGATCGACGGCGTACGCATTCTCAATCTCTATGTCGTCAATGGCTCGGAAGTGGGTTCAGAGAAGTTTGCGTACAAGATGGACTGGCTCGACAAGGTGACCCATTTCATCGCGGAGGACATGAAGAACCACGAGAACTACATCATTCTCGGCGATTTCAACATCGCGCCAACCGACGAGGATGTATTCGACCCGGAAAAGTCGCGGGAAAGGATTCTCTGTTCGACGCCGGAGCGCGACGCGCTGCGAAGAATTCTGGACCTGGGGTTTGTCGATACTTTCCGACTCTTCGAACAGCCGCCCCAGACCTTTTCATGGTGGGATTACCGACAAGTCGCGTTTCGCCGGAACCGGGGCTACCGGATCGATCTGATTCTGGCCAGCCAAGCCATGGCGGACCGATGCGTATCCTCGGGCGTCGACAAGGAGCCGAGAAAACTCGAACGGCCTTCGGATCACGCGCCGGTCGTGGCGGTATTCGACTGAAGCCAGAGAAGGGGCCGCGGCCTTTACGCCGCGATGGACTCCCTAAGCTTTTTCATGGCGTTGTTCTCCAGTTGACGAATCCTTTCGGCCGAGACGCCATACTTGTTCGCCAGGGCATGCAGGGTCTCCTTTTTGTCCGCCAGCCAGCGTCTTTCCAGAATGTCGCGGCTGCGATCGTCCAGCGTCTCCATCGCCCTGGCGAGATTCCTGTGGTTATGCGCAGACCAGTCGCTGGCCTCTAGCGTCGCCGCCGGATCATTGTCATCCGCGCTGAGATAGGCGACGGGCGAAGTATGGTTGTCGTCCTCGTCACTGTTTTGAAGATCGAAGCCAAGATCCGAACCCGTGAGTCGGGACTCCATCTCGGTGACCTCCTCGGGCTTGACGCCCAGATCCTCGGCCACGGCCCTGATCTCTTCCTGGTTCAGCCAGGCCAGACGCTTTTTGGCGCTGCGCAGATTGAAGAACAGCTTGCGCTGGGCCTTGGTCGTCGCGACCTTGACGATGCGCCAGTTGCGCAGGATATATTCGTGGATCTCGGCGCGGATCCAATGGACCGCGAAGGAAACCAGCCGAACGTTCTTTTCCGGATCGAACCGCTTGATGGCCTTCATCAGACCGATATTGCCTTCCTGGATCAGATCGCCCAGCGGCAGGCCGTAGCCGTTATATCCCCGAGCGATCTTGATCACGAATCGAAGATTGTGAAGCACCAGCTTGCGCGCCGCCTCCAGATCGTTATGGTCCCTCAGATCGCGGGCCAGCTGGTATTCCTCCTGGTGACTGAGCACGGGGAACTCATGCGCCATGTGCACGTAGCTTTCGAGATTGCCGACCGCAACCGGCAGTGAATTCCGTTGAAGTTGTATCGCTTTGCTCATGATTTCGTCTCTCCCCACGTTTTCCAAATAGGGCCACATTTTAGCACTCTTTGGTTACGAGTGCTAACAAATCTCCCGCAGTATAGGAATCCCCATCGTTTTTTCAGTCACTTAACTGACACTTCAGTTTATAAGAAAGTTCTAATACTTTCTGATGGCGAGCCAACCGTCCTCCGGGATCTGGAATACCTTTCACCGGCTGAGAGAGTTAGACTTCTCGCGCCCAGGAATACGCCGTTCAGGGCGCGAGAAGTGTATACTGCGGGCCGATCCCTGAACTTGTCCTGAATCCCGCATTTCAGGATTGCGGCGAATGCCCCGCTCAAGGCGCCTCTAATCCGACCATGGAAATCACATG
>DRPO01000391.1 GCA_011330835.1 Gammaproteobacteria bacterium
GCCAAAACGAATTGGCGAAATTGACCGGTATTCCGCAATCCACCATTTCAGCCATTGAGAACGACCGGGTTAACCTTGGCGTGGAGCGTGCCAAGATTCTGGCGCGGGCGTTGCAATGTCATCCGGCTGTTCTGGTTTTTCCCGGCTGGGAGGTTCAGCGGGAAACCGCGGCATAGGAAGCCGATGCCCCTAAGCGCCGGCATTGCCGCCGCCAACACAGCCAGGGCATCTCTAGCGGGCGTCGCTCATCATGGGCCGTCATCCCGGCGAGGGGCGAAGTCAACCAATTGACCGGCGAGGGTGTTCGGGAAGTACGCCGACGCTGTCGTCAATCGGACTTCCCACTTCTCCCAAAATCAACCCGCGACCGGGTCGAGTTCGCGTTCGACCCAGTCGAGCGCTTGACTGAAGGGGATGTCTTCCAGCGTTCCGAACAGGGCGTGCCGGGTGAGTTTCGCCCGGGCGATCCTTGGCGAGGTCAGTCCGCAGAGGAATCTCGTCAGCGCGCGGGGTTCCCGGAGTATTTTCCGCGCGTCTTCATCCTTCAGCAGTTCCTGAATTCGTGGAAGAAGCGCGTTGTCGATCGACCGGGGCTTGCGTTCGGGCAGGGTCTGCCGGCCTTCGAGGCACCAGGAGCAGTGTCCGCAGGGCTGGGGCAGGGTTTCGGCGAAATGGGCGGCGAGCAGGGCGGTCTGGCAACTGTCGGCGTTGACCAGGTCCAGCACTTGTTGCAGGCGTCCGATTTCGGCTTTTTCCCGTTGCAGCATTCTTTGAGACAGGTTTTCGGCGAGCGCGGTCAGGTCGGGCGGCGTTTGCAAACGCTGGTAACGGTATCTGACGCCGGCGACCTTGACTTCCAGCATTTGCTGGTCATGCAGCCAGTCGAGCGCCCGGATGATTTTTTCGCGCGGGACGTTGAGCGCGGCGGCGGTCGATGCGGGGTCGATGTGCAGCCAGGTTCTGGCCTTGCGCGCCTGCCGGAACAGGGCGGCGAGGAAGTCCCGGCGGGCTCCCTCGAACCGCGCCAGGATTTCGGCGGAGCTCATCCGGGGTTTGAACTGGTAATCGGAATAGAAGGGCGTGCCGCCGCGCAGGTAGCCTTCCAGCTCCAGATAGGTCAGCAGCGTTCGCAAGACCAGCAGCCGGATGTCGTGGACGAAGGCGAGTTCGTTCAGGTTGACGTCGAAATGGATGTCTCGGCTGAAAAGGTCGTCGAGCAATCCTTGCACCGCGCTGGCGGCAGGGGTGTCGCCATAGACGAAGTTCTCCAGCGCGTTGAGGTCGTCGGGGCAGATCATGGCCTGGCAGAGGGAGGCTTCGCCGTCGCGGCCCGCCCGACCGATTTCCTGCGAATAGTTCTCCAGGCTCTTGGGCGGGTTGTAGTGATAGATGTAGCGGATGTTCGACTTGTCCACGCCCATGCCGAAGGCGATGGTGGCGACGACGATGGCGGTGTCGTTGCGCATGAACCAGTTCTGGATTTCGGCGCGCAGATCGTCCTTCATGCCGGCGTGGTAGGCGCGCGCCGGGAGGCCGGCCCGGGAGAGCGCGTTGGCGACGGTTTCCGCCGTTTTCTGGGCGGTGACGTAGATGATCGTGGCGCCGGGTTCGCGTTCACGCAGCCATTGCAGAAGCCGGGCGTCGCGCTCGGAGGCGTCGACCGGCGTGGTCAGCAGGGTGAGATTGGGGCGATAGAATCCGGTTCTGACGGCGCATTCCGGCTTGATGTCGAACCCGGCTCGGATATCGTCCAGCACCGCTTCGGTGGCGGTGGCGGTCAACGCCAGCACCCGCTCCGCGTTGAATTCACGCGCGTAGCCGGCCAGTTTGAGGTAGTCGGGTCGGAAGTTGTGGCCCCATTCCGAGATGCAGTGAGCCTCGTCCACGGCGAACAGCGAGATCCGCAGGTCGCGGATGGCGGCGCGGAAGCGTTCGTTATTGAAACGCTCCGGCGCGACATACAGCATGCGGAGCTGACCGGCGCGAACCTGCGCCATCACTTCCCGGTAGGTCGCCGCGTCCAGCGTGGAATCGAGTTGCCGCGCCGCGATGCCGCGCGCCGCGAGGGCGTCGATCTGGTCTTTCATTAGCGCGATCAGCGGCGAAACCACCAGCGTGACGCCAGGCAGCGTCAGGGCGGGCAACTGGTAGCAAAGCGATTTGCCGGCTCCGGTCGGAAAGACAGCCGCCGCCGAATCCCCGGCCAGCAGGTGGTTGATGACTTCGGCCTGTCCGGGGCGAAAGCTGTCGTAGCCGAAGTGGTTTCGCAGCAGGGCGTGAATGTCTTCCATGAGGCCTGGCTCGCCCGGGCTTTCCGGATTTCGATCCCGTTAACAGTTGGCGCAAAACCGGCGGAGGATGATGCGGCAAAGCGCCCAGACGATAACGATGTTGATCAGCGGCGCGCCGAGAAGGACGGCAATGCGAAAGGTTTCCGATCCGCCGGTGAAAATCGGCGTCAGGTTCCAGGGTATGCCCAGACCGGTCAGGGTCAGCGCGGTTAGCATGTCGAGCGTATGCTGGTGCAGATTCGCACTAATGAAAAAAAGCGCTATGCCGGCCACCCAGGCCAGAACAAGCAGTCCGCCAATCGCTTTGCACATGATCGTCCCCTCCAATGAAAGTCTTCTGGCGATCAAGAATACCTGATTGTTGATCCGCGTCAAACGCGCTCATGAGAGAGTTTCTAGAATGTTCTGAAACTCCAACGGATCGGCGGCTTCTCGCCGGATCGGGCTTGTTTCCTCAAACAACCATCAGGTAAGCGCTCATGGTCGAAATGGCTACTCTGGACGGCAACGAAGCCGTTGCCCGGATCGCGCATCGCACCAATGAAGTGATTGCGATCTATCCCATTACGCCGGCGTCGCCGATGGGCGAGTTGGCGGATGAATGGTCGTCCCGAGGATTTCGCAATATCTGGGGATCGACGCCGGAGATCATCGAGATGCAGAGCGAGGCGGGGGCGGCTGGCGCGGTCCACGGGGCGTTGCAGAGCGGGGCGCTGACGACGACATTCACCGCGTCGCAGGGATTGTTGCTGATGATCCCGAACATGCGCTGAACCCCGAACAGCCGGTGATTCGCGGAACCTCCCAGAACCCGGATGTCTATTTCCAGGCGCGTGAAACCGTCAATCCCTATTACCGCGCGCTGCCCAATATTGTGCAGGGGGCGATGAACTGTCCTCCCAATACACCGCGCCGGTCCACTTCATCAAACGACTGGCTGAACAGGGCGCGGATGGCGTCAGCCTGTTCAACCGCTTCTACCAGCCCGACCTGGACCTGGAGACGCTCAGGATGAAGCCGACCCTGCGGCCCTGCTGCGGAACGGCCC
This sequence comes from Gammaproteobacteria bacterium, assembly GCA_011330835.1. Taxonomy (GTDB): domain Bacteria; phylum Pseudomonadota; class Gammaproteobacteria; order UWMA-0217; family UWMA-0217; genus HyVt-560. The sequence goes on from DRPO01000391.1 coordinate 3,340, forward strand.
CGAACGGATCACGACCATTCTGCGCGACCTGGAACAATGGATGACCGAGCATGACTACGAATCGGTCGAGCAACTCAAGGGCAGTTTCAGCCAGCGGCATTCCCCCAACCCTGGCGCATGGGAGCGGGCGAATTATCTTGAGGTGTTGAGGGAATACCCGTTCGACGGCGGCGGTTTGTGAAAGCGACAGAAAAAAGGAAGGCGGACAAAAAGGGAAGGCGAACGCCTTCCCGTACAGTGACCCAATCATCAATGCCGGATCGCTCCTGATCCGGCCCGACCGCTCAAGCGGCCTTGGCGTTGACTTTCCGCAGCAGCGGATACAGATGTTCGAATTCGTCCTGGATGCGCGCCTGAACCATCTGGAACATGTGGTTGGTGTCATCGACGAACTTTTTGTGATCGCGGATGTGGATCTTCTGCTTGTTGCACCATTTGCGCACGTAGCGATTGAAAATCCGCTTGATTTCGGCGGAGCCGGACAGGAACAGCTTGGCGGTGTTGTTGACCTGGATATCGCTGTGCGTCAGCAGATCCTTGTACAGGTGTTTGTCTTCCAGATCGAGATGCGCCTTGACCTCTTCGAGATAGCGAAAGAAAAGCTCCGCCGTGACTTCGTTGTCGCACATGCCGCGATCGTCGATCAGGCGCTCGAGCACGTTGGAAAGCTCCATGATGCGGTGATTCTGCAAATTCAGTTCTTCAAAAGTGACCATACTACGTCCCCTCGCAAGTGTTCGGTCGGAAATAATATCTATTCTAGTACAGTGGCGAAAAACCGTATTAATTTATATCAATTAGTAATTTAGAGTATTGTTTTTTCAGTATATATTGGTTTTTGGATATTCAAGTTTCCAGCAAGCGGGCTATGGGGCGGCTTCGAGCCGGCCAGGTCGAAGCCATGGATTCCCGCGTTCGCGGGAATGACGGCGCGGGGCATGCCTCTCTCGTCACTCCGGGCCCTCTCTCGTCATTCCGGGCTGAGTGGAGCGAAGACCCGGAATCCATGGCGAGAAGTCTCGCGCCCGAGCGCCACGCGCCAGAGAAGAAGTACGAGCTATCGGGGCGCGAAACCCGCCACGCAACTGGCTTACCGGGAAACAAAAACCCCCGAAGAATTCTCAAAACGTGTTTGCCGGCAGAGATGCCGGCGCTCCCAGTCGGTCGATTTTATATGCGCTCACCCTGCGCGCGCAGGCAAACCTCGATCAAGCTTCCCGTTAACCAATAAACTTCCCCTTGCGCAGCCGTTCGGCTTCCATCTGCTCCACTTCACGAGA
>DRPO01000392.1 GCA_011330835.1 Gammaproteobacteria bacterium
AAATGAAAACAAAAACGCCAACCTGTTCCGGGATCCGCATGGCTGGTTTCACCGGATCTTTGTCAACGAGGCGCTGCTGAGCCTGTTACTGGCGCTGTGCTTTATTGGCGTGGCGTACACCAACTTCGCTTCCCGCGCCAGCTATCGCTACTGGCTGTGGATGATTCCGGTATTCGCGCTGGCCGCCATTTTGTCCGAATGGTCGCGTTACCAGCGCGGAGAGATCGACGGCTATCATTTTTTCCGGCAACAGATATTGCACTGGGGCGCGGCCTACCTCGCCATTCGCGTGATTTTCATACTTCACGGGGTCGGCCGGCTCAACAACGACGCGACCGCGCTGGGCGTCATGACCGTGATGGCCCTGGCGACCTTTCTGGCGGGCGTCTATATTGGCTGGCGGTTTCTCGCGCTGGGGCTGTTCATTGCGCTGGCGACGGTATTCGCCGCGTATCTGGAGGCCTATATCTGGGTGCTGATTCCCGTCGCCCTGCTGATTATCGTTATCGGGCTGACACTGGCCTGGAAGGAATTCGCGAAGCTGAAAAAAGCAACGTCAAATTCAAAAATTGGTCGGGACGGCAGGATTTGAACCTGCGACCACCACACCCCCAGTGTGGTGCGCTACCAGACTGCGCTACGCCCCGAACTGGATGGCGCTCAACAAGAGCGGAGAGACTATAGAGGACTACTTGAGGTATTTCAATATGCCTTCCAGTTCGACACGCAGTTGCCTGACGATCTGGTGACTTTGCAGGTTGTCTTCCCTGGCCTCCTCGCCGGAGAGTTTTTGCCGCGCGCCGCCGATGGTGTAGCCGTGGTCGTACAACAGGCTGCGAATCTGGCGAATGAGAATGACATCCTGACGCTGGTAATAGCGCCGGTTGCCGCGACGTTTTACCGGTTTGAGCTGGCTGAATTCCTGCTCCCAGTAGCGCAGAACATGCGGCTTGACGCCGCACAGCTCGCTGACTTCCCCGATAGTGAAGTAGCGTTTGCCCGGAATCGCCGGGAGATTGGCGTCATGTCCTGCTTCCAGCATAATTTTCTACTCGTTGTTTCAGTTTCTGACCTGGCCGAAAGGTCACAACTCTGCGAGCCGAGATGGGTATTTCCTCGCCGGTTTTGGGGTTCCTGCCGGGACGTTGGTTCTTGTCCCGCAGAACAAAATTCCCGAAACCGGAGAGTTTGACGTTCGAACCTTCCTCCAGAGCCGAACGTATCCCTTCGAAAAACAATTCTACCAGATCTTTTGCCTCCCGCTTATTTAAACCGAGTTCTTCGTATAAGCGATCGGCCATATCCGCTTTCGTCAAGGCCATGTCTACTCCCGCAAGGTGGCGCCTGTATCGGCATGCAGTCGCTTGAGTACGCGTTCAACGACCCGTTCGACCTCTTCTTCCGATAGAGTGCTTGAAAAATCCTGTAAAATCAAGCTTAAAGCCAGGCTTTTTCGACCCGATCCCACGCCTTCCCCTTGATACACGTCAAATATTCGAAAGTCGGCGATGACCGGCGCGTCCACACCGACGAGACTGTTGGCGATTTGCCCCCATGATACCTTCTCGTCGACCACCAGGGCCAGATCGCGACGAACCGACGGGTATTTCGGCAAGGGTTCGAACGCTGGTAGTCTGCGCTCCGCCAGCGCTCCGGAATCCAGTTCGAACAGGTAAACCGGGCGATCAAGATCCAGCGCGGACTGAACAGCGGGATGGAGCGCGCCGACCAGCCCGATGGATTGTTCCCCGTGGAAAAGTTCCGCGCTCTGCCCGGGATGCAAGGCCGGGTGGTTGGCCGGTTTCCACGTGATGGCGTTTTCCAGCGTCGCCGCACTCAGCAAGCGCTCCACATCGCCCTTGATGTCGAAAAAGTCGGGCTGGCGGGCGGGTTGCCCCCATTGTTCGGGGGCGACATCGCCGGAAATCGCGCCGCCGATGCGGTTGACCTGCTTCAGCTCGCCGCCCTCGGGCAGGAACACCAGGCCCGACTCGAAGATCCGGACGCGCGGCTGCTGGCGTCGCTGGTTGTGGCGCACGGTGTTGAGCAGACCGCCCCAGAGCGTGGTGCGCATCACCGCCAGATCCGAGGAAATGGGGTTGGCCAGCGCCATGGACTGACGGTTCGGCTCCAGGGTTTCCTGCCACTTCGGATCGACGAAACTGTAGGTGATCACTTCCTGGTAACCCAATTCGTTCAGCCGGGTTTTCAGGCGGGCGACGGGCACCTGCGTTTCGGGACGCTTCTCGATCGCGGGCGCCCAGCTTCGGCTGTGAGACGGGATATTGTCGTAACCGTGGATGCGCGCCAGCTCCTCGACCAGATCGGCCTCGATGCGCAGATCGAAACGGAATGACGGCGGCGTGACCCGCCAGCCGTCATCGCGGGATTCAAGGTCGCAACCGAGCCCGGTCAACACCTGCTCGATCGCGGCGTCTTCCATCTCGATGCCAAGCAGCTTCGGAACGCGTTGGCGCCGCAAGGCGATCGGCTCGATCCTGGGCATCCCCTGGCTGCTCTCGGCGACCGTCACGGGACCGGGCTCGCCGCCGCAGATCTCGACGATCAGCGCGGTCGCCCGCTCTATCGCGCGCGTCTGGAGCCGGAAATCGACGCCCCGCTCGAAACGGTGCGAGGATTCGGTATGCAAGCCATATTCACGAGCCTTGCCGGCGATGATCTCGGGCCGGAAGAAAGCGCTTTCGAGAAACAGATCCACGGTGCTTTCGGTCACCGCCGACGCCTCGCCGCCCATGATGCCGGCCAGCGCCAGCGGCTGGGCCTGATCGGCGATGATCAGCGTTTCCGCCTTGAGATCGACCTCGCCGCCATCGAGCAGCGTCAGCTTCTCGCCGGGCTCGGCGAAACGCACCACGATCCCCCGGTCGAGCCGCGCCAGATCGAAGGCGTGCATCGGCTGGCCCAGTTCCAGCATGACGTAGTTGGTGACATCGACGGTGGGACCAAGGCTGCGAATCCCGCAGCGGCGCAAGCGCTCTTTCATCCACAGCGGCGTTTCGGCCTTTGGATCGACGCCCTGAATCACGCGGCCCGCATAGTTGGGGCAGGCTTCGCCGGCCTCGATGCTGACCGGGAACGTCGCTTCGCTGACGGGGGCGACGGGTGAAATCTCGGGCGCTTTCAAGGGCTCGCCGGTGATTACCGCCAGCTCGCGCGCCACGCCCAGCACGCTGAAACAGTCGGCGCGGTTGGGGGTCAGGTCGATGTCGAGCACCGCGTCGTCCAGCGACAGCCAGTCACGCAGATCCTCGCCCAGCGGCGCGGAGGCCGGCAACGCCATGATGCCGCTGGAGGATTCCTCCAGCCCCAGCTCCGAGGCGGAACACAACATGCCGAAC
>DRPO01000393.1 GCA_011330835.1 Gammaproteobacteria bacterium
ATCGCCGCCAGCCCCCCTACTCCCGCGCCGTTCATCAGGTTGAGCAGGAAGGTTTCCGCCTGGTCGTCGAGATGATGCGCGGTCAGCAACGCCTCGTCGTCGTCGATGTAGCGGGCCAGCGCCTGGTAGCGGAGTCGGCGCGCGGCCATCTCCAGGCTTTCGCCGGGGCGCCGGTCGATCTGCAGGCGCAGGGTTTTGAGGGTGATGTTCAGGGCCTTGCAGAGTTCGGCGCAAAACTTCGCCCAGTCCGCCGACGCTTCGTGCAGGCCGTGATCGACGTGCAAGGCGCTGACCGGGATGGGCTGGCGCCGCCGGATCGCCGCCAGGGCGTGCAGCAGCGCCACGGAGTCGGCGCCGCCGCTCAGGGCGATGCGCCAGGCTCGGGGGCGAGGCAGACGCGCGAGGCTGTCGGCCAGCGCGTCGGGGGTAAAGGGGGTTGAGCCGGGGGGCATGAATTCCCCCTCACCCTGGCCCTCTCCCCGGGGGAGAGGGGATGGTTGGGAGGCTTCTTTGGTCTGGGGCGGCATCGTAGCGGCTCCCCTTGGGGTATCCACGCTATCCGTCGAATTGTCCGTAGCTCATCAGCCGGTCGTAGCGCCTTTGGACGAGTTCATCCTTGCCGTAGCTCTTGAGCTGTTGCAGGTTGGCTTCCAGCGCCTTGCCCACGGACTGGGCGACCTGTTTGGGATTGGCGTGCGCGCCGCCCAGCGGTTCGGGGATGATTTCGTCGATCAGGCCCAGCTCTTTCAGGCGGGGGGCGGTGATGCCCAGCGATTCCGCCGCTTCGGGGGCCTTGTCGGCGCTCTTCCACAGGATCGAGGCGCAACCTTCCGGGGAAATCACCGAATAGGTGCTGTTTTCCAGCATCATGACGTGGTCGCCCACGCCGATCGCCAGCGCGCCGCCGGAGCCGCCCTCGCCAATGACGGTGCAGATGATCGGCGTGCTGAGCTGGCTCATGACTTGCAGGTTGCGGGCAATGGCTTCGCTCTGACCGCGCTCCTCGGCGCCCACGCCGGGGTAGGCGCCCGGAGTGTCGATGAAGGTGAGGATCGGCAGCCGGAAACGTTCGGCCATTTCCATCAGCCGCAAGGCCTTGCGATAGCCTTCCGGGCGCGGCATGCCGAAGTTTCGGCGCACCTTCTCGGTGGTGTCGCGCCCCTTCTGGTGGCCAATGATCATCACCGATTGTCCGTTCAGACGCGCCAGCCCGCCGACGATGGCGCTGTCGTCGGCGAACGCCCGGTCGCCGTGCAGTTCATGAAAATCGGTAAAGATATGTTCGATGTAGTCCAGCGTATAGGGCCGCCGGGGGTGTCGCGCCAGTTGCGAGACCTGCCAGGGCGTGAGCTTGGAGAAAATCTGCTCGGTCAGCGTCTTGCATTTCTCCTGGAGACGCGTGACCTCGTCGATGATATTGACGCCGCTGTCATCGCCCAGGTAGCGCAGCTCGTTGATCTTGGCTTCCAGTTCGGCGATCGGTTGTTCGAAATCGAGGTAGTCGGGATTCATTCCGGAATTCGGGCGAGTGACAACGGGCGCTAATCTTACCGAAAAACAGGACGGGATTCAGGTTTTGCTCATGGCCGTGGTTCGGCGCGCCGGCATCCCTGCCGTCAAAGGCGTTGGGTATTTCCCAGGATCCGTTGTTTCCCGATAAGCTGGTTTAGTGGCCGGTTTCGCGCCCCACGAGGTCGTACTTCTTCTCTGGCTCATGACGCAAGGGCGCGAGTGACTTTTCTTTGCTCGCCCAAAGAAAAGTCACCAAAAGAAAGGGCGCCCCCGTCGCCCGCTTTTTCCCGCCTCGCCAGCGCGCCTTGGTCGGTCGGCTTGTACGCGCATCCTTGCGCGGACAAGCCTCAATCGGCCATCCCTGGCCGATTGCCCGAGTCGGCGTGCTGGCGAGGCGGGGCGGGCGAAGGGGGAAGAAGAGCCTTACGGCTCGTCGGGCTGCGCCCGACATCGCGGGGGGGGGATTCCAGGATTCTTGTCGATCTTGCGCTTGCCCTGTTTTCACACCTGCGATGGAGGAATACACTTTCCGGCCCGGATCTCCCGAACGCGCGCCGCCATCTTGTCCCGAGTTTCCATACTGTTGCCCGTCCACAATGCCGCCGCCACGCTCGCGGAAACGCTGGACAGCATGCGCCAACAGGATTTTGGCGATTACGAGGTCATCGCGGTGGACGATGGCTCCAGCGACGGGTCTGCGGAGATCCTGCGACGATACGCCGCGCTCGACTCCCGGATCAGGATTTTCTTGCGCCCCCATGCCGGTCTGGTGGACAGCCTCAATTTCGGACTGGCGCAATGCCGCGCCGATTACATCGCCCGCATGGACGCCGATGATGTGATGCTGCCGCCGCGACTGGGGCGACAGGCGGCCTTTCTCGACCGCCATCCGGAAATCGCGCTGGTCGCCTCTCGCGTCGAGCTGATCAGCGATCGGCCGTTGCGGCGCGGCTGGGAACTGTACCTCGATTGGCAAAACGGCTGCCTCGGCCCGGAACAGATCGCCAACAATATCTATTGGGAGGCGCCATTCGTTCACCCTTCGGTGATGCTTCGCCGCGAGGTTTTCGAGCGGCTCGGCCCGTACCGGGCGGGCGACTTCCCCGAGGACTACGAGTTATGGCTGAGAATGCACGCCAATGGGTTGCGGATGGCCAAGCTGCCGGAAGTTCTGCTCCATTGGCGGGAGCACGCCAACCGGATGACGCATCGCGATCCGCGCCTTTCGGTGGACGCCTTCAACCGCGTTCGCATGCGCTACCTGGCCGCCGACGCCCGGATCAGACAGGCGGCGCGGGTCGTCGTCTGGGGCGCGGGGCGCAAAACCCGCAAGCGGCTGAGAGGATTGCTCGAAGCCGGGGTTCGGCCCGCCGCCTGGGTGGATATCGATCCCCGCAAGATTGGGGGGCGGGTCGATGGCGCGCCGATCATCGAGCCGAAAGCGTTGACTTTGCTGAAGCCGCGCCCGCTGGTGCTGGCGGCGGTGCGGAGTCACGGCGCGCGGGCGTTGATCGAGGCGCGGCTGGTTGAGTTTGGATTCCGGGCGGGAATTGATTATCTGGTGGTTGGGTGACTTTCACCCCTCACCTCAACCCTCTCCCTTCAAGGGGAGAGGAGACAGGATTTTCTCACCGGGTGGGAGCGAATAGTCCCC
>DRPO01000394.1 GCA_011330835.1 Gammaproteobacteria bacterium
CACGCCCGGAAGGATTCGAACCTCCGACCACCTGGTTCGTAGCCAGGTACTCTATCCAGCTGAGCTACGGGCGCATAATTCGTTCGGCGCGTTTTTCGCGCGGCGCAAGTATAGCAACTTGATCGGTGAAGGGTAAGCTTGTTGTCGCCTTCCGACCCCTCGCACGCTTCGATCAACGCACTGCCAATTCAAGTTTCCTCGAAGTTGGCGGAGAGCGAGGGATTACTCCGGACATCCTGTCCTGCGCCCTTCGGGTCGCGCTGCGCGCGATCAAAACTGATCCAGTCAGTTTTGTCGAACCCTCTGACGGGTTCAAATCCCTCGCACGCTTTGATCAACGCACTGCCAGTTCAAGTTTCCTCGAAGTTGGCGGAGAGCGAGGGATTCGAACCCTCGATGGGCGTTAACCCATACACCCTTAGCAGGGGTGCGCCTTCAGCCACTCGGCCAGCTCTCCTTATGAGGGCGCAAAGCATACCTGCACATGAGGTCATCGTAAAGCCTGTGAATCACGATTTTTCAGTGGCTTTTGTTGTCTGACGTCAGTTTTCCTCGGAGTCGTCGTTGCCGCCGGAGTCGTCGCTACCGGAGTCGTCGCCGCCGGAGTCATCGCTGCTGGAGTCATCGTTGCCAGAATCGTCGGAAGATGGCAGTTCGCCACCTTCGTCTCCGGAGGTGTTTGTATTTTCGTTTTCTCCGTCATTTTCGTTGTCGTCGCCGTTCCCGTTCTCCGACGAGTCCTGACTGTTTTTGAGTTCGATCTCTTCGGCGTCGAGTATGCCGGTGGCGGGCGTCAGATTGCCTTCGACTTCAACCAGCGCGCCCGGGGTCAGGTCGGCGGTGGAGCCGTTCTTGAACCGGGTGGCGGCGGTGACGCGGATCCGCTGGCCTCCGATCGTGAATTCGGTGGCGGACTGGATGCTGGAGATGACGCCTTCGATTTCGGCGGGGAGCGGGCCGGTGGTGGTTGGTGGGACTTCCAGCTTTTCGTTCTTGCACTCGACTTCGTTGACTGTGTTGATCTCATCCCCGGGCTGGTAGCTGGCGGAGCCCTGGATTTTGACTTCGACGAGGTCGCCGTTGCGTAGGCCGTCGCCGCAGTCTTTGGGCGTTTGGCCATTCAGACGAATGAGCAGCCCGTCGATGTTGAAGCTGTCTCCGGGGACGACATTACTGGCGATGCCGCTGAGGCGCCATTCGCGACCGTCGTTTTCGCGTTGCAGGCGGGTGGACTGGACCGCGTTGTCGGGGTTGCCGAATCCGCTGATGGCGACGATGTCGCCGATCTTCAGATCGGACTCGTTCAGCGGAAGGCCATTGGCGTCGCGCAGCACGGTGGAGCCGGAGACGACCACGATCTGGTCGAGCACGGCCAGCGGGTTGAGCTGGGTCACGGGGCCGCGCAGCAGGTGGTTGCCGTCGATGGATTTGAGCGTGCCGCGGGTGAAGTCCGCGTTGACGTCGCTGCCGACGACATAGGAGACGACCAGGCCCAGCCCCAATTCGGCGTTGACGAAATCGCTTTCGGAGACAACCTGGCCATCGATGCGCAGCACGGTGTGGTTATCGACATCGAACTCGCGAGTTCCGTTGATAATGATGCTGCCGAATCCGGTCACGGTGCCGATGCCGGTGCCGCCGATGCCTTCATCGGAGTTTCCTGTGCCGCCAACGCCCGGATCGTTGCCGGCCAGCGTGGGTGAGCTGTTTCCGCCGCAGCCGGCGAGCAGGGAAATGCAAAGCGCGATCAGTGTCAGGTAGCGGGTGATCATGATTCGTCCTCATCATCTTGGGGGAGCGCTTCGCTGGCGGGCTCCTTGTAAAAGTACGCGCCGAAGTTGACGCGCTCGCGCCTGCCGGGCCGGTGTTTGGATTTTTCCTTCATCTCGACGGCCATCGCGTTGAGCGTGAGCAGGGTTTCCGAGCCGAGTTCGGCGGCGCGCTGGCGCAGGATTTCGACATCCTCGGCCAGCAGCGACGGGTAGTTCACGCTGCGCTCGAACCAGGCGTCTTCCGGCTCGGCCACGTTGTGGTCGCAGGCGGCAATGTGATCATGCAGGTTGCGACCGAGGTAGTAGAGCTTTTCCTCGAATCCCTTGCGTGGGATGAACGCGCTGGTTTGCAGGTGAACCCGGTCGTCATCGTCGAGCGCGACCACGCCGATGCGCAGCCATTCGTCCAGCAGCGTTCGGGGCCGGATGTCCTTGCTGATGGAGGAAACCAGCCGATCGAAGGAGGGGCCGCCGTCCTTTTGGGCGCGGCGGGGCAGGGCGATGGGTTGTCCGGAGTCGTCGAGCCAGTCCGGGTCGGTGGTCCAGCGGGAGACCGCCTGGCCGCCCACCGAAATGTTCAGCGGGACCTCGATTTTCTCCGGCGTCTGGTGGCGCAGGCGCTTGACGTCGCGCCGGTGAATGCCGGTCAGCACATGCAGTCGGCTGTCGCTCTGGGCTTTGTCCTCCAGCCTGAATTCCTTTTCCGCCACATCGACATACAGCGCCTTGAGCAATTCCGCGATCGCGGGGTAGCCGATCTGGTAGCGCAGCAGCAGGCGCACCAGCGGACGAAGCAAGCGGCGGACGGCGGCCAGCACCAGCGCGTTCGATGTGCTGGAGATCTCCCTGGATGACGGCGTTTTCGTCATGGATTGTTTTTTGTTGCTTGACTCGTTCTCAATTATAGCCTACAAATATCAACGTGTGTAAATTACACACTATCCAGTCAATTCTTGCCTGAGCCAGTGGAGTAGCGCCATGAAAAGATCTTATCGACACGGAAAAACACCGGACCCCTTCAGCCATCCTCGGTGGTTATGCGCCAGCGCGGTCGTGGTTGCGCTGATGGCGGGATGCAGTCCTTCGGAATCCTCGACAGTGGATGGCGTGGTCGATGCGTCGTCGGTCTATCGGGACTCGGGCGAGGACAGGAACGACAGGGAAGATGAGGATCGCGATCGGGACAAGGATCGCGAGAAGGACGAGGACAAGAACAGGGATGACGAGGACGAGGATCGCGGCGACAAGGGCGATGACAACGATGGCGGCGGAGATTCCGGCGGCGGAGGCGGCAACGGAGGCGGCAATGGCGGAGGAACCGTCGGCGGCGGGGCCTTTCGCGTCCTCGCGGCCAATGACCTTGGCATGCACTGCGCCGACAAGGATTACCAGATCTTCAGCATTCTGCCACCGTTCAACGTGGTTCACGCGCAGGTCATCGAAACCGGCGACAAGCCAAAACTGCATTCCAGCCAGAGCGTCTCGGTGACCTATTCGGCCGCCAGCAATCCCAATGATCCGGCGGGCGGCGGCTCGATCAACACCACCAGCCAGAATGGCGCGGGCCTGTTCAAGACCAATTTCTGGGAGCAGCGCGGCGGGAAGACCCTGGGCGGTCTCGCCTATGGCGCGCTATATCCGCCGGGCGTGCTGGATCTGTTCGAGCCGATCCCCGCCGACAAGGGGATTCCCGTGCCGGACGCCGCGGTCTTGCCGGCGCTCGACGCCGGTCAGCAGAACATGCCGGGGTTCAGCAATCCGTTCGCCGCCAACGCGCCGCAAGCCTTCGGGCGGTTCGACAGCGACCTGCACTTTTTCGCCAGCTTTCCTTTCGGCAAGGTCATCCAGGGCGTCGACTGGTTCGCCGCCGATGGCATACCGCTGATTCCGGTGGATGACGCCGGGCGCGCGAACGCTTACCCGCTGATGCGCGTGGCCGCCAGCGACAAGGCCACCGGCAAACCCCTGGCGTTCACCGATATCGTCCTGCCGGTCGCCTCGGAAGCGGATTGCCAAAACTGCCACGCCGATCCCAGTGATGCGGGCAACGGCATTGCCTCCACTTTCGCCAGCGTCGGTTTCGACGTGATTCGCGCCGCCCATGCGCCCGGGCCGGAAAAGCTGCTGAACGCGGCCAAGATCAACATCCTGCGCCTGCACGACGCCAAGCATGGCGATCGATACACCAGCAGCGTCGATGGCAAGCCGGCGGTCTGCGACGCGGCGGCCGATCCGAACGACCCGGACTGCCTCGCCAACCAGACGCCCGTCCAGTGTTCGCAATGCCACTATTCCCCGGCGCTCGATCTGGCCCAGGTCGGCCCGGTGGATGATACCCAACAGGGCGTCAAGGGCCGCCAGCAGACCCGTCACATCAGCATGTCGCGCGCCATGCACGATTTCCACGGACGGCAAAAGGATATCGACGGCAAACCGCTGTTTCCCTCCATGCCCGCGCCCGACAGCGCCCAGCGCGCCAGCGGCCCCGCCGTCAACGATTTCGAATTGGGACTGCTGGAGAAGACCTGCTACCAGTGTCATCCGGGCAAACAGACCCAATGTCTGCGCGGCGCCATGTTCAAGGGCGGCGTCGTCTGCCAGGACTGTCACGGCGACATGGCCCAGGTCGGCAATGACTTTTCCGCCAGGCTGGCCTCCGGTGGATCGCTGGATCTCGGCAAGCGCGTCCCCTGGGCCAGCGAGCCGAAATGTCAGTCCTGTCACACCGGCGACGCCGCGCAGCCGAACCATCCCGCAGGCGCGATCGTCGCCAGCGATGGCCTGCGACTGTTGCGCGCCTGGATAGACGGCAACGCCACGCCGATCGAATCGCCCGCCTCGCGATTCGCGGAAAACCAGAGTCTCTACCGGCTCAGCGGCAACGACGATGGCGCGGGCAAGGGCCACGGCGGCGTCATGTGCGAAGGCTGTCATGGCAGCACCCACGCCATCTGGCCGAACCCCAATCCCAACGCCAACGACAACATCGCCGCGCGCCAGCTTCAGGGGCACACCGGCGTCATTGTCGAATGCACGACTTGTCACACCAATGGCGACCTGGGAATCACCCTCGAAGGTCCGCACGGCATGCACCCGGTTGGCGGCACGCGTTTCGCCAACGGCGGGCATGAAGACATCGCCGAGCACAACGCCCAGGCCTGCCGCGCCTGCCATGGCCGCAACGGTGAAGGGACCGCGCTATCGCGGGTAGCCGCCGATCGCAGTTTCGTCATCGAAGAGTGCGAGGGCGGAACGCTCTGCCCCGGTCGGGAGCGCAAGAACTTCCGGGTCTCTTTGAAGAAGGGGCAGCAGGTAACCTGCCGGATGTGTCACAAGAACAAGCTTTAGGCGGGAGGCGAGCAGTACACACCGTTCGATAAGCGATCGAGAAGGGCGGGACCAAGGTCCCGCTTCTTCCCAAGGGCGGACAGAAATGCGGGTTAGCCCGACAGGAGGGAGGCGTTAATCTCCGCCGCCCCAATCCCCATTAGCCCACCCGCCGCTCCAGCTTTTCGGAATAGCGTAACGGGGATTCCAGCGGCTGGTCATCCAGCAGCGGCGTGTCGCCCTCCAGGCGGAGCCGGCCCTGGCAGTACCATTGCACCACGAGGGGATAGATGCGGTGTTCCCGCTTGAGGACATCCGCCGCGAGGGTTTCTTCGGTGTGGTCGGGGGCGACATCGACGTGGGCCTGGATGATGACCGGGCCGCCATCGAGTTCCGGGGTGACAAAGTGGACGCTGACGCCGTGTTGGGCGTCGCCGTTCTCCAGCGCGCGCCGATGGGTGTGCAGGCCGCGATACTTGGGCAGCAGGGAAGGGTGGATATTGAGCATCTTGCCGTGGAACCGGTTGACCAGCGATTCCGGGAGGATTCTCATGAAGCCGGCGAGGATGACGAGATCGGGATCCAGCGTTTCGAGTTGTTGTTGCAGCGCCCGGTCGAAGGCCGCCCGGTCGGCGTAGCCGGTGTGGTCGAGCGTGATGGCGGGAATGCCGGCCTTTTTCGCTCGCTCCAGCCCCTTGACCCCGGGGCGATTGCTGATGACCGCGACGATCTCGCCGGGTATGCGGCCATCGCCGACCGCGTCGATAATGGCTTGCAGGTTCGAGCCGCTGCCCGAGATGAGGACGACCAGCCGACAGCGCATGGCCATCAGACGATGCGCACCGCCGGAGCGTCGTCGGAGGGCGCCGCGACGATTTCGCCGATGTCCCAGCTTTCGACGCCGTGATCGGCGAGGAGCTTGCGGGCGGGCTCGATGGCGCTCGCCGGCATCACCGCGACCATGCCGACGCCGCAGTTGAAGGTTCGCAGCAATTCGGCGTCCTCGATATTGCCCGCGCTGGCCAGCCAGTCGAAGACCGGCGGCTGCGTCCAGCGTCCGCGTTCGATGATGGCCTGGGCGCCGGGCGGCAGCACGCGCGGCAGGTTTTCGGGCAGCCCGCCGCCGGTAATATGGGCCAGCGCGTGAACAGGTTGCTCCGCCAGCAGTTGCAACAGCGGCTTGACGTAGATGGTGGTGGGCGCGAGCAACGTCTC
>DRPO01000395.1 GCA_011330835.1 Gammaproteobacteria bacterium
AAGAGATGGCCTGCATGTTCAGGTCGTGTTTGAGGAACAGCACCTGGTCGCGAAACACGTCCAGCACAGGCTTGGTTTTGGCTTCGGCGCGCCGCATGGCGTCGATCAGTCGGGCCGCCTTGAGCTTCGTCTCTTCCAGTTGCCGTTCACTGCGCGCACGCAGCGACGGGTCGTGGTATTGCGCCAGTTCTTCCTTCCATTGCTTCATCAGCGCGTTGGCCGCGCTTTCCACGTGGTTGATTTTCCGGTGGATCGTCTTGACCGCGTCCTCGCTCTTCTGGAAAGCGGCGTTGAGCTGGTTGAATTCACGTTCCAGATCGCCGCCATCGAAGTCCGTGACGCTCTTGAATTCCTCCATCGTGGTCTTGAACTGCTCGACCGTCTCCTGTTGCGCGTCCCGGGCGGCCGCGACGTTTTCTATCAGAAGCTCGCGCGGCTCGGTCCAGAATTGGCTCAAATCGATAATATCGCAGCCCGCCAGCAGGACGGCGGCGTACAAAAGCGGCAGCAGGCGAACCGGGAATGCAAACGAATTTTTCACAGGTCTGACGGTCTTATTGCGGTATGATCCGCCATTATACCTGAGTGAATCCATCTGACGATGAATGACTTGCAGCGCACTCCGTCCTTCCGCTTGTTTTCCGGGAACGGCCTGGCGGTTGTCCCCGGTCTGTTTTTCCTTGTTCTGCTGTTGCAGCTTGCCGGCTGCGCCACCGTGGAATACAAGGCGCTGGAAAAGGTGGGCGTGCACAAGCGCGACCTCCTCGCGCGGCGACTCGACAAGGCGCGCGAGGCTCAGACCGACGCCCGGGAGCAGGTGGTCTCCGCTTATGAGCGGTTCCGCAGCCTGGTCGCCGTTGACGATGGCGGTCTGGAAAAGCGTTACAAGGCGATGGCCCGGGCGGTCGAGCGCAGCGCCGACAAGGCGAACGAGCTGGGCGACCGGATCGACGCGGTGGAATCGGTCGCCAAGGCGTTGTTTGCCGAATGGCGCTCCGAACTGTCGCAGTATTCCAATCCCTCCCTGCGAGCGGCCAGCGCCCGCAACCTGAAAACCACCCAGGCGCGATACGACGAACTGATTCGCCGCATGCGCTCGGCGCAGGCGCGCATCAACCCGGTGCTGTATGTATTACAGGATCAGACCCTGTTTCTGAAACACAACCTCAATGCGCGAGCGGTGTCGTCGCTGCAATCCGAGGTGGGGCGCATCGAGGGCAAGGTGGCCGCGCTGATCTCGGAAATGCAGCAGGCCAGCGACGAGGCGGAGCGATTCATGCGCCACATGGAGACCGGGGGAAGCTGAAGTCGAGGGGTGTTGGGGCGAACGATGCCGGAATCAGATCTCGCCGATTTCTTTCAGGATGATTTCAATGACTGATTCACCGATGTAGTAACCAGCGTGGCGCATCTCATTGAGTAGATCTTTCGCCGAGTTGATCAGTCCGCGTTCCCGGGCGATTCCGATGACGGCTGCGACGCCGATAACGGCAAGGTGGTGATATCGGGCCTCGGCTCTTCCCGCCTGGTCGTCCATGATGAGCAGAGTTGAATCTGGCGACTGGCGGGCGAGAAAGATGGCGCTGCTTTCACCGGCATCGACGCCGGGGTTTATCGGTTTCCAATTCCCCTGGTCCACGGCAATGACGCTTATCCACCCTGTCTCGATCGCGTTCCGCACTGGCGTTTTGCCGCGTTCATGCCGATTGTCCAGAACCTCATCGCGGATCGTATCGGTGATTACGACCTTATTGAAAAGCGTCTTGAGCAGTTCCAGCCTCTCGATACGCGACAATGCGATCAGCGGCCCGGCGTCGGCAATAACAAGACTCATCCGGACTTCAGGAACTGGCGCGCGGCAGCCATGTCGTTTTCAGCGTCCCTCGGCTTGTTGCCGGTTAGCGGAATTTCCAGGCTGGAAAGCAAGGTAATCATCTCGGACAGGCTTAGATTCGTCATGCGCGCGGCGGAACCCAATGAGATTACGCCGTCCTTGAACAACGAAACAGCGAGCGCAACCTTGACGGAATCGCTATCCGGCAAGGCAAGTTTTTCAAGATCCACCAGCAACGCGGTTGGATTATCGCGATTCATCACGATGACCATCTCCTCGTCATGCGCGGCGCGCAATGCTGTCGAGGGGTTGTTTTTC
>DRPO01000396.1 GCA_011330835.1 Gammaproteobacteria bacterium
GACCGCGTCAAGGGCGAGTCGCTCGGCCCTTCCGAAACGCTGGTCAAGGCCGACTTGCGGCGTCAGGGCATCAACCCCACCAAGGTCAAGAAAAAGCCCAAGCCGCTGTTTTCCGGCAGGAAATCGATCAAGGGCAAGGATATCGCCATTTTCACCCGCCAGTTGGCGACCATGATCTCGGCCGGCGTACCGATGGTTCAGTCCTTCGAGATCATCGGCAAGGGCCATGAAAACCCCGCCATGCAGGATCTGATCCTGACCATCAAATCGGATGTCGAAGGCGGCAATACCCTGGCGGACGCGCTGGCCCGGCATCCCAAACATTTCGACGAGTTGTTCGTCAACCTGGTCGACGCCGGCGAACAATCCGGCTCCCTCGAATCGCTGCTGGACCGGATCGCCATCTACAAGGAAAAAACCGAGTCGATCAAGTCCAAGATCCGCAAGGCGATGTTCTACCCGACGGCGGTCATGATCATGGCCTTCGTAGTCACCGCCATCCTGCTGATTTTCGTCGTGCCGACCTTCGAGGATCTGTTCAAGGATTTCGGCGCCGATCTGCCCGCCTTCACCCAGTTCGTCATCCACCTGTCCGCGGTGTTCCGCGCTTACTGGTATCTGATTTTTGGCGGCATTATCGCGGTTGTCATGGGGTTCGCGCAGTTCCATCGACGCTCATTGAATTTCCGCCGGGCGCTGGATCGCTACCTGCTCAAAGCGCCGATCTTTGGCCCAATCGTGAAGAAATCAGCCATTGCGCGCTTCGCGCGCACGCTGTCGACGATGTTTTCAGCCGGCGTGCCGCTGGTGGAGGCGATGACCTCGGTGGCGGGAGCGACCGGCAACGCGGTCTATTCGGATGCGACCCTGGCGATGCGCGATGATACGGCGGGCGGTATGCAGTTGCAGCAGTCGATGCGCAATACCGGCGTGTTTCCCAACATGGTGGTGCAGATGGTCGCCATTGGCGAGGAATCCGGCTCGCTCGACCATATGCTCGGCAAGGTCGCCGATTTCTATGAGGAAGAAGTGGACGATGCGGTCGATGGGTTGAGTTCACTGCTGGAACCGCTGATCATGGCGATTCTGGGGGTCCTGATCGGCGGACTGGTCATCGCCATGTACCTGCCGATCTTCAAGCTCGGCTCGGTCGTCTGACGCGGTGATCGAACTGCTACAGTCGTCCCCGAAGGCGCTGCTGGTCACGGCGGGAATACTGGGGCTGCTGGTCGGCAGCTTTCTCAATGTCGTCATCTGCCGCCTGCCGGTAATGATGGAGCGGCGCTGGCAAGCCGAATGCGCCATGCTGTCGGCCTCCAGCGACGCCGCCGCGCCCGAACCCGAACCGTTCAACCTGATCGTTCCCCGTTCGACCTGTCCCGGCTGCGATACCCAACTCTCGGCGCTGGACAATATCCCGCTGCTCAGCTATCTGGCGCTGCGCGGCAAATGCCGTCATTGCCAGAAGCGCATCTCCCTCCAGTACCCCCTGGTCGAGCTACTCACCGCCGCGCTCTCGGTCATCGTCGTCTGGCGTTTTGGCTTCGGCTGGCAAAGTCTGGCCGCGCTGGCGTTCACCTGGTCGCTGATCGCGCTCGCCGTCATCGATCTGAAAACCCAGCTGTTGCCCGATCAGATCACGCTGCCGCTGACCTGGGCCGGATTGCTGGCGAACCTGGTCGGCCTGTTTGTCGACTACGAGGCCAGTCTGCTTGGCGCCGTGGCCGGCTACCTGTCGTTGTGGAGTCTTTACCATCTGTTCCGTCTGCTGACCGGCAAGGAAGGCATGGGCTACGGCGACTTCAAACTGCTGGCGGCCATCGGCGCCTGGGCGGGCTGGGCGGCGTTGCCGGTAACGATTGTCCTCTCCTCGGTGACTGGCGCCGCGATCGGCGTCGCCATGATCGTCAGCCGACGTCACGAACAGGGACAACCCATTCCGTTTGGCCCGTTTCTGGCCGTCGCGGGGTGGATCGCGTTCTTGTGGGGAGATGAGCTGATCCGGTTCTATCTGCGTTTCAGCGGCCTGAACGGATGATCGTCGCGGGTCTGACGGGCGGCATCGGCAGCGGCAAGAGCGCCGCCGCCGACCTGTTCGCCAAACGGGGCGTTCCCGTCATCGACGCGGACGCTATCAGCCATGAACTCACCGCCCCCGGTCAGCCGGTTGTCGAGCTGATCCGCAAGCAATGGGGAGACGAGGTGATCACGGCCAGCGGAGAACTGGATCGGGCCAGGCTCCGGCATCGCGTCTTTTCCGACCCC
>DRPO01000397.1 GCA_011330835.1 Gammaproteobacteria bacterium
ATTTTCCTATACGATCCCACAAGATTCTGTGCGTTTGTTCCGGTTTTTTGTCCCGGTTGTCGGATTCTCACTTCCGTCGTGCCCGCTTTTTCTGTTCGGGCTTGAGCATGCGCGCCAGAAACTGCCCGGTATAGCTGTTCGGCTCCGCAGCCACGTCTTCCGGCGTTCCCGTAGCGATGATCCGTCCGCCGCCCGCGCCGCCTTCGGGGCCGAGGTCGATGATCCAGTCGGCGGTCTTGATCACGTCGAGGTTGTGTTCGATGACGACGACGGTATTCCCCCCATCCCGCAGCCGGTGGAGCACTTTCAGCAGTTGCTCGACGTCGTGGAAGTGGAGCCCGGTAGTAGGCTCATCGAGGATGTAGAGAGTCCTTCCAGTATCCCGTTTGGAGAGTTCGCGCGCCAGTTTGATGCGTTGCGCTTCGCCGCCGGAGAGTGTCGTGGCGGCCTGGCCGAGGGTGATGTAGGAAAGCCCCACGTCAATCAGCGTTTGCAGCTTGCGGCTGATGGCGGGAACGGCGCTGAAGAACTGCGCCGCTTCATCCACCGGCATTTCCAGCACTTCGTGGATGTTCTTGCCCTTGTAGCGGATGTCGAGCGTTTCGCGGTTGTAGCGCTGCCCCTGGCAAACGTCGCAGGGTACGTAGATGTCGGGCAGGAAGTGCATTTCCACCTTGATGAGCCCGTCGCCCTGGCAGGCTTCGCAGCGGCCGCCCTTGACGTTGAAGCTGAAGCGTCCGGGTTTGTAGCCGCGCGAGCGGGCTTCGGGGACGCCGGCGAAGAGTTCGCGGATGGGGGTGAACACCCCGGTGTAGGTAGCGGGGTTGGAGCGGGGGGTGCGGCCGATGGGGCTTTGGTCGATGTCGATGATTTTGTCGAAGTGGTCGAGGCCTTCGATGTCGCCATGGGGGGCGGGGTCGTGGGCGGCGCGGTGGAGGTGGTTGGCGACGGCGCGGTAGAGGGTGTCGTTGATGAGCGTGGATTTGCCGGAGCCGGAGACGCCGGTGACGCAGGTGAACAGGCCGACGGGGAGGTCGAGGCGGACGGACTGGAGGTTGTTGCCCCGGGCGTCGTGGATGGTGAGCAGGCGATCCTGGTCGGGCGGGGTGCGCTGTTCGGGGAACTCGATGCGTCGCTTGCCGGAGAGGTATTGGCCGGTGAGCGAGGCGGGGTTGCGCTTGATGGCGGCGGGCGTGCCCTGGGCGACGATCTGGCCGCCGTGCAGGCCGGCGCCGGGGCCGATGTCGACGACGTGGTCGGCGCTCAAGATGGCGTCTTCGTCGTGTTCGACGACGATGATGGTGTTGCCCAGATCGCGCAGCCGCATGAGGGTTTGCAGCAGGCGTTCGTTGTCGCG
This sequence comes from Gammaproteobacteria bacterium, assembly GCA_011330835.1. Classification (GTDB taxonomy): domain Bacteria; phylum Pseudomonadota; class Gammaproteobacteria; order UWMA-0217; family UWMA-0217; genus HyVt-560. Next base: position 1,358 of record DRPO01000397.1, read on the forward strand.
CTGGTGGAGGCCGATGGAGGGTTCGTCGAGGACGTACATGACGCCGACGAGGCCGGCGCCGATCTGGCTGGCGAGGCGGATGCGCTGGGCTTCGCCGCCGGAGAGGGTTTCGGCGCTGCGGCTGAGGGTGAGGTAGTCGAGGCCGACGTTGACGAGGAAGCCGAGGCGTTCGCCGATTTCGCGGACGATCTTGTCGGCGATTTCGCCGCGATAGCCGGGCAGGTCGAGTTCGCGGAAGAAGTCGCGCGCCTCGCCGATGGCCATGGCTGAGATGTCGGGAAGGTTGTGGCCGGCGACGAAGACGTGGCGGGCGGCTTCGTTGAGCCGGGCGCCGCCGCAGGCGGGGCAGGGCTGGCTGCTGAGGTATTTGGCCAGTTCCTCGCGCACGGCGGTGGATTCGGTGTCGCGGTAGCGGCGTTCGAGGTTGTGGATGATGCCTTCGAAGGGGTGGCTGCGGATGTAGCTCAGGCCCCGGTCGTTGATGTAGCTGAATTCGATGCGTTCGCCCTGGCTGCCGTAGAGCAGCAGGTTGCGGTGTTTCTTGGCCAGCCGCTTGAAGGGGCGCTCGATGTCGAAGCCGTAGTGCGCCGCCAGCGAGGTGATCATCTGGAAGTAGTAGGCGTTGCGCCGGTCCCAGCCGCGGATGGCGCCCTCGGCGATGGATTTGTCGGGGTTGACGACGACGCGCTCTTCGGAGAATTGCTGGATGACGCCGAGGCCGTCGCACTCCGGGCAGGCGCCGATGGGGCTGTTGAAGGAGAACAGTCTTGGCTCCAGCTCGGAGAGGGCGTAGCCGCAGTGGGGGCAGGCGAAGCGCGAGGAGAAGACGATCTCGGCTTCGTCGGGGTCGTCCATGCTGGCGATGACGGCCAGCCCGTCGGCCAGGCGCAGCGTGGTCTCGAAGGATTCGGCCAGCCGCAGGCGCAGGTCGTCGCGCACCTTGAAGCGGTCGACGACGACTTCGATGGTGTGCTTGCGGCGCAGGTCGAGTTTTGGCGGATCGTCCAGCTCGCAGAGTTCGCCGTCCACCCGGGCGCGGATGAAGCCTTGCGCTTGCAGGTCGCTGAACAGTTGCACGTATTCGCCCTTGCGGTCGCTGACCACCGGCGCCAGCATCATCAGCTTCTTGCCCGCCGGCAGGGCCAGCACCTGGTCGACCATCTGGCTGACGGTCTGCGCTTCCAGCGGCAGGTCGTGGGTGGGGCAGTGCGGCGTGCCGACGCGGGCGAACAGCAGGCGCAGGTAGTCGTGGATCTCGGTGATGGTGCCCACCGTCGAGCGCGGGTTGTGGGAGGTGGTTTTCTGCTCGATGGAGATGGCGGGCGAGAGGCCCTCGATGTGGTCGAGGTCCGGCTTTTCCATCATCGACAGGAACTGGCGCGCGTAGGCCGACAGCGATTCCACGTAGCGCCGCTGGCCTTCGGCGTAGATGGTGTCGAAGGCCAGCGAGGACTTGCCGGAG
>DRPO01000398.1 GCA_011330835.1 Gammaproteobacteria bacterium
CGCCACACTATCTGCGCGATTTTCTCGCCAACAGCACATTTGCGAGCGTGTTCGAGCGCAAGACGCCAAGGCCCACAGTCGGCCCCGCTCCAGTGGCAATACAGCCGGCCGACTGACCGGCAGCCACCGTTTCGTGTTGCCGCAGACCTCGCGGCGATACGAAACGGCTGCACCGAAGCGTGCCGATACGGCACGCTTCGGTGTCTGACTGGGGGCTCCCCCCCGCCCGGGGCTACCGGCTGACGTCCAGATAGCCTCTTTCGATCGCCACTTCCAGCGCCTTGTTCCCGGGTAGTTCTCTCGCCTCCATGACAGCTGGATCGAAACAAAGAGGGGAACTACGACGCATCGAATTTCTTCAACCGATAACGAAATTGCGGCGCTGTCATCCCGATGAGACGGGCGGCCGCGGATACGTTCCCCCCGGCATGCGTCAGCGCCGTCTTGATGATCAACTTTTCGAGGTCGTCGAGCGACATGTTGTGCTCAAGCATGCACTCGACGATTCCATCGAGTTTGCTCGCCTCATCCCGGCACAGCCCTCCGCCACCGCTGACGGCGAAACAGTCCGACGGATCACCCGACACGGCCATATTGGCATAGAGTTTGTCGGTGTCGATAAATTGATCGTCACCGGTCAGAATGATCCCTCTTTCGATGACATTTTCCAGTTCACGGACATTTCCGGGCCAGCCATAGCTGCGAAAACAGCTCATGACCTTGTCGGTGACGCCCTTGACCCTTCTTCCATATTTTACGTTGTAGCGCTTGATGAACCTTTCGATCAATTCGGGGAGATCATCGATACGTTCACGCAGCGGCGCGATCTGGATCGGAAACACGCTGAGGCGGTAGTACAGGTCGGCGCGGAACCTGCCCTCGCTGACCAGCTGTTCCAGATTCTGATTGGTCGCCGCCACCAGCCGGACATCGACCTTGCGCGTTGCCACATCCCCAATGCGATCGAGCTCGCCGGTCTGCAGCACGCGCAACAGTTTCGCCTGCGACTCCATCGGCATTTCGCCCACTTCGTCGAGAAACAGGGTTCCCCCATGCGCCCGCTCGAACCGGCCCGGACGCGAACTTTCGGCGCCGGTATAGGCCCCCTTCTCGACGCCGAACAGCTCCGCCTCGATCAGCTCCTTCGGCAAAGCGGCGCAATTGACCGCCACGAAAGGCGCCTCCCGGCGGGGACTCAGGCGATGCAGAAGATTGGCGAATACCTCCTTCCCGACGCCGGTCTCGCCAAGAAAAAGGACGGTGACATCGACGCCCCCGGCGCGATGAACATGCTCCAGGCATTCCCGCATCCGGGGAGAATTCGCGACAATATCCTCACGACCGAGCACGCCCGTCATGGCCGTTCGCAGATTGCTGATCTCATCCTTCAACGAGTAGATGGTCTCTGCAATGTTCTCCCTGTCGAATACCTTTCTCAGTCTGTCCGCATCGTCCCACTCCTCCAGGGGGCGACCGACAATGCGACAGTGAGCATCGCCCTTGCCGATGCACTCCACCTCCTTGTAGACGATCGGCTTGTTGAAGAAATGGCTGGTGTACCCGCAGGCATAGCCGATCTGGCTCCAGCATACCGGCTCGCTCGATACGCCGTAGAGCCTCAGGCTCTCTTCCGCTTCATAGGAGTTGTGCCACAGAAACTCGCCGTAGAAGTGTCCCGACGAGAAATCCATTTCCAGCTTTACCTTCTCGACATTGACGACGCCCTCCAGCGAGTGAAGCTGCGGTCCCACCATGAATGCATCCTCGACGCTGGCATCATGGCGGATCTTGCGCGCCAGCGTCGCGTCGGTACTGCCGGAGGCGTAGCCCATGCGCGCAATCACGGCCTGGGCATGGCGTATGCCCAGGCTCTCGATCAGTTCATGCCGGAGCGCGCCGAAGGTCGCCGTATGTAACAGCAGCATGCGCTGTTCATCGAGCCAGATCCGCCCCGCCTCCGGTTCGAAACGGATCTGCTCGAGTAGGTCGCCATAGGACGGCACGTCATTCATGGGGTCTGTCTGCCTTTCACGAAATCGCGTTCACCGCCACCAGTGATGGATGCGAACCGACTGTCTGATATCAGCGCGGTCACGGGTTTTCCAGGCTGAGGAAACCCATGACCAGACGATTGAACATTTCCGCATGCTCGATCTGGGTCCAGTGACCGCAGCGTCCGAACAGATGGAGTTGAGAGGGCCCGATCCACTCGAAAAGGGTCAGCGCGTTGCCTACCGGA
>DRPO01000399.1 GCA_011330835.1 Gammaproteobacteria bacterium
ATCGCTGACAATGGCCTCCTTGGTCTGCTGCCAGTCCATGAATCGCAGCGCCTGATAGCCGCGCAGATCGCGCAGAAAATCGGGGTGAAAAATGACCGGCTCGGCCAGGTTTTGCAGTTCGACGAAGCTTTCATAGGTCCCGGCGCAGGTCGCGGCGGAATGATGCCAGGTGAAAGGATCCCGGTCGCAGAGTCCGCCAGGCCAGATCACCCGGATATTGCGCAGATGATTCGGCGCGTCCGCCTCGGTCAGCGGCAGCGAAATCATTACCAGCGATTCGCCGCTGGCGCCGGGACGAAAGGGATGGATCTCCACCCGATCGCAATGATCGCCGCAGGAACCCGTCTTGCGAATGCCGGTCCATTCATCCGCGCCGGCGCCGTACTGGGAATAGCTGTAGACCGGCGCGCCATCGCCTTCGTACAGCACCTGAAATTCGCCCTCGGTGGGCGGCGGGACAACGCCCCAGTCTCCATAAGGCTCGGTGAACAGCACATAAACCACATCGCGAATCGTGGCCGAGGCGCCGGGTTGGAGCTTGATCGGCCAGCCGTTGGCGTCCCAGACCACCTTGTCCGCCTCCTTGCTGAACCCGTAATCGCGCTTGCTCGGTGGGCAGGGAGTGAAGAATATTGAGGATGCCGTTGGCCGCGGCTTCGACGCTGATCCGTTCGGTGTTGATGATCAGGTCGAAATCCTCGGCGCGGCGCAGTTTCTTGTGGAACAGCGTCTTGATGAAATTGTTGCGTTCCTCGTCCACGGCCTTGACCTGTTGACGGGCGGTCTTTCGATCGACGCCCTGCCGTTTGGCGTAGCGCTCGACGCGCAGATCGAAGGGGGCGACGACGCGAACCCGGAGACGGGTCTTGCTGCCGAGCAGCAGATGCGCGCCGCGCCCGACCACGACGCCGCCGACCCGGCTGATGCCCAGCAGCACGCTGAGCAGGTGGTCGAGATATTTCACCTGCAGCCAGGGCTGGTTGGTGAACACCGTTTCCAGCCAGCTCGGCTTGAGGCCCGAGACTTTCTCTTCGAGGTTGTGGAAAACGTCGGGATCGACGCTGGCTTCGCGCGCGATCTCCTCGACCAGTTGTTTGTTGAAACAGGGCAGATTGAGCGCCTTGGCGACCCGATGGGCAATCTCCTCGCCTTCGGAGCCGCATTCCCGGGAGATGGTGATGACAAAGCCGGGCCGGGCGCGCTCGCCCTCGCGATCCTTGAGCCAGGTGGACTGGATCATGGCGTCGATAATGCGGCTGGTCTGTTCGAGCATGATGGCCTGCGTCAGATATCCAGGCGCCGGACGTGGATGACGGTCTCGAATTCCTCGAGCCGGGAAGCGTCGAAAAGTCGCGACCCCTTCTGGGCTGTCGTGCCGCTGCCGCAGGCCAGGCCGCGTTGCAGGACCGCTTCCGGCTCCGCGCCGACGATGAATCCCGCCAGCAGGCCGGCGAGGAAGGCGTCGCCCGAGCCCACCGAGCAACGGTAGCTGACCTGGGGCGCGTTGCCGTAGTAACTGTTTTCCGGCGTCGCCAGCACCGCCCCGTCGCAACCCAGCGAGACGGCGACGTTCTCGACGCCATCTTCCTGCAGCTTGCGGGCCTGTTCGGCGACCGCCTCGATGGTTTTCAGCGTCAAACCGCTGATCTCTTCCAGTTCGGCCTGGTTGGGCTTGACCAGAAACGGCCGCGTGCGCGTGATCTCCTTGAGGACGCTCCCTCCCGTATCGATAACCGCGCGCGCGCCCTGGTCGCGCAACTGGCCGCTCAGTTCGATATAGGCCGTGGTATCCCAGCCTGGCGGCATGGATCCGGTCAGCACGCCGTAGCCAATCCCGGCGCGTTCGCGAAACTGTTCGCTGATTTGCTGAAACACCGACTCGGTAACGCTGGGGCCAATGCCCTTGATCTTGAACTCCTCCGGCGGGCGGCGCTGGTCGACGGTGCAATTGAAGCGCGTCAGCCCCTCGGCTTCCACCACCTCCAGCGAATCGACCTCTTCTTCCAGCATGGCTCGCAACATGGCGCCGCTCTTGCCGGCCAGAACGCAACAGGTATGGGCGGGAACGCCCAGCAGCTTCAGCGCTCGCGAAACATTGATCCCGTTGCCGCCAGGGTCGCAGAGAAATTCGGTGGCTTCGGTCTTGACGCCGGATACCAGCTGTTTGACGCAATAGGCGATATCGATCGCCGGATTCAATGTCAATGTAGCAACGGGGGATGACATAGATTCCTCCTCAACCCGTATTTAAAGCAGCGACTGGCCCAGGATCAGGCTTCGCCCGGTCATCCGCGACGGTTTCGCCAAACCGAGCAGATCCAGCACCGTCGGCGCGACGTCCGCCAGCCCGCGGCCGATGCCCAAGCGGGCGTCCCGCTCCCCAATCAGCAGGAAAGGCGACGGGAACACCGAATGCTGCGTCTGACGTTGCCCGGTGTGCGGGTCGATCAGCTCGTCGCAGTTGCCATGATCGGAGGTAATCATCACGCGAGCGCCCTTTTTCAGCGCCGCCTGGATCACCCGGTGGCTCTCCCGGTCGAGCGTCTCCACGGCGCGGATAACCGCCTCCTGATCAGCGGTATGCCCCACCATGTCACCATTGGCGAAATTACTCAACAGAAAATGATACTCGCCGCTGTTGATGGCCTCGATCATGCGATCCGCCACGGCGCGCGTGCTCATTTCCGGCGCCTGGTCATAGGTCTCCACCTGCGGCGAGGGAATACGCTCGCGATCCTCTCCGGGAAAGGGCTTTTCGTTTCCTCCATTGAAAAAGTACGTCACATGCGGATATTTTTCAGTCTCGGCGCAATGGAACTGGCGCAATCCGGCCCGGCTGATCACCTCGGCCAGCACTTCCTCGGGATTTTGCGACTGGAAGAGGACCGGGAAACGATACTTTTCGTTATAACGGGTCATGCACACCAGCCGACGCGGACCGACCTCGCCGCGATCGAACCCGTCGAACTCCTCCAGGCCGATCGCCGCCGCCAACTGACGCGCCCGGTCGGAACGGAAGTTGAAGAACAGCACCGGCTCATCCGGCTTGATGACCGGCGGCGAAGGCTGGCCAATCACCGTGGGAATGATGAACTCGTCGGTAACGCCTTGATCGTAGGAGCGGGCGATCGCCTCCTCGGCCGATTCCGCGCGCTGCCCCTCTCCCAGCAGCATGGCGCGCCAGGCCTTTTCGGTGCGATCGTAGTGTCCCGCCCGATCCATCGAGTAGTAGCGACCGCTGACGGTGACGATCCGCCCCGCGCCCAGCTGGGCGAACCGCTCCTCGAGCTGGCGAACATACTTCAGCGCCGAACGCGGCGGCGTGTCCCGCCCGTCGGTGATGGCGTGAACGCAAGGCTGGATGCCGCGCTTCTCCAGCAGCGGCAGCAGGGCGAGCAAATGCTCGATATGGGAATGCACGCCGCCGTCCGACAGCAATCCGACCAGGTGCGCGACGCGGGCGCCTTCCACCAGCGTCTTCCAGGCCGGGTGCTTCTCCAGCGCGCCGTCGAGAATGCCGTCGGCGATCCGCAACAGATCCTGATCGAGAATCCGCCCGGAACCGAGCGTGAGGTGGCCCACCTCGGAATTGCCGAACTGCCCGTCGGGCAACCCGACCGCCAGCCCGGAGGACTGCAACACGGTATGCGGATTGGTGGCGAAATACTGATCGAGATGGGGGGTTTTGGCTTGTTGCCAGCCATTGTTGAGCCGGCTGGGGTTGACGCCAAAACCGTCGAAGATCAGGAGGACCACGGGAGAAACGTTCACGCGGCCTCCTCAAGGCAAAAGCCATCGGACAAAAAAATGCGGAACCCCGTGAAGGTGGTTCCGCAGTAATCACTTCCACCAAAGGAAGAGAGGACGAAGAAGTATGAAACTGGGGCTATCATCTACCAACCGGATTTTGTCTGCCTTGATATAAGTCAATTTACCACAAACGAGCGTTCGTTCGTCATTCGCGACCCAGACTCGAGAATGCTCGGCGGCGTCACAGATTACGCCGATGATTGGGTCGTGAATCTGATCTGGATCAATATCCGTTTCGCGAGAGTTGATACCATCGGGGCCATTCAGATATCCGGTTTCGACGCCATGAAGGAAGATATTCCGCCTCCCAAGCTCAAGATCAGCAAGAAAGAGTACGAGTCCGAGCTGTTCAAGCTGCAACTGGAGCTGATCAAGCTACAGGAATGGATCAAGCACAAGGGCCTCAAGGTCGTCGTCATCTTCGAGGGACGCGACGCCGCCGGCAAGGGGGGCGTCATCAAACGCATCACCCAGCATCTGAACCCCCGCATCTGCCGCGTCGTCGCGCTGCCCGCGCCGACCGAGCGCGAAAGAACGCAGTGGTATTTTCAGCGCTATGTCGCCCACCTCCCCTCGGCGGGTGAAATGGTGCTGTTCGACCGAAGCTGGTACAACCGCGCGGGCGTCGAATATGTCATGGGCTTCTGCACCGAGGAAGAGCACCAGGAATTTCTGCGCAGCTGCCCCGAATTCGAGCGCATGCTGGTGCGATCCGGCATCATTCTCATCAAGTACTGGTTCTCCGTCTCCGACGAGGAACAGGAGCGCCGCTTCCGCAGCCGCCTCGAAGAACCGCACAAGCGCTGGAAACTCAGCCCGATGGACCTGGAGTCGCGCGCCCGCTGGGTGCAATACTCGCGCGCCAAGGACATCAACTTCGCGCATACCGACATCAAGCAGGCGCCCTGGTGGGTGGTTCATTCGGACAACAAAAAGCTGGCCCGGTTGAACTGCATCGCCCATCTGCTGACCCAGATTCCCTACGAGGATCTGACGCCCGAAAAGATCGAACTTCCGGAACGCAGGGACAGCATGGGCTACGTGCGTCCGCCACTGTCCGATCAAACCTTCGTCCCCGACGTCTACCCGAAAAAGAAAGCCAAAGCGAGCACCGAATCATGACCGATAGCCAAGCCGAAACCACCGCCGACAACGTGGAGCCCTTCAAGCTGCAAGTGGGCGACGAACTGCTCACCCAGGACGAACTCGTCCAGAAATACCTGTCGCTGAAGAAAAGCGGCGCGGGTTCCGGCCTGAGCCCGAAAGTGAAAAAGGCGATGCGCAAGTATGGCCAGGAAGAAGCCCTGAAGCCCTACCAGGCGGAACTGATCCAGATGCAAAACTATCTGGAACAGACCCACAGGAAGATGATCATCCTCTTCGAGGGGCGCGACGCCTCCGGCAAGGGCGGCACCATCCGCCGCGTGACCCGCTACATGAACGAAAAACACTACCGCATCGTCGCGCTGGGCAAACCCACCGAGGAGCAGCGCACGCAATGGTTCTTCCAGAAATACGTGGCGCAGTTCCCCGCTGGCGGCGAAGTCGTACTGTTCGACCGGAGCTGGTACAACCGGGCGATGGTGGAGCCAGTGTTTGGCTTCTGCACGCCGGATGAATACAAGAACTTCATGAAAGGCGTGGTCGGCTTCGAGAAGGACCTGGTGCGCCAGGGCACGATCCTGGTCAAACTCTATTTCAGCGTCACCAAGGACGAACAGAAACGGCGTTTCAACCGGCGCAAGACCGACCCGCTGCGGCAATGGAAACTGTCCGAGGTCGATGTCCAGGCGCAGGAACGCTGGGACGAGTTCACCCAGGTCAAGTACGACATGCTGAAAAAGACCAACACCACCGCCGCGCCGTGGACCATCATTCGCTCCAACGACAAACACCAGGCCCGTCTCAACGCCATGAAGGTCATCCTCAACGCCGTGCCGTACGAGCGCCTCAACCCCGAACTGGACTTTGTCCCCGATCCGGATATCGTCGTCTCCGGCTCTCGTGAAGTGGAGCAGATGGAAGCCGAACGGCTGCGCAAGGGCAAGTTTATTGGTTAACGGGAAGCCTGATCGAGGTTTGCCTGCGCGCGCAGGGTGAGCGCATATAAAATCG
>DRPO01000400.1 GCA_011330835.1 Gammaproteobacteria bacterium
AACCCTGGATTCCCGCCTTCGCGGGAATGACGGGGGCGAGATTCGTCATTCCGGGCCGAGGAACGAGGACCCGGAATCCAGACCCCGAACCCTGGATTCCCGCCTTCGCGGGAATGACGGAAGCAAGGCTCGTCATTCCGGGCTGAGTGGAGCGAAGACCCGGAATCCAGACCCCGAACTCTGGGATTCCGCTTTTGTCGGAGGAATACCGACGCTCCGAAGTTGACAACAATGCGGCCCATGTCACCCTGTTCTATACTGTTATTCAACATGACCGAAAGGCTCACGCCCAAATTCCAAAAATCCTGGTCGTTACCGACCCCCCATCAGGAGACAGCAATGAAGCTCATCAAAGCCGCTCTTTTGCCATCCGCGATTCTGTTTTCCATCGCCAGCCAGCAAGCCGCCGCATCCGGATTCGCCATTGCCGAAAATTCAGCCTCGGGGATGGGCAACGCTTTCGCCGGCATCGCGGCCGCGGCCACCGACGCCTCGACGGCCTGGTTCAATCCGGCGGGACTCCCTTTCCTGTCCGGCTCCCAACTGGTCGTCGCCGCCCATGTCATCTCGCCAACGGCCGAGTTCAGCGATCGCGGATCATGGGTCAATCCGGCGCTGACGCCGGACACCACGACCGGAGCGCCAAAAGTCACGCCAGGATCGCTGACCGGATCGAATGACGATGGCGGCGAAACCGCTTTCGTGCCCAATCTCTACTACAACCGGGCGCTCAATGACAAAACCTGGTTCGGCCTGGCGATCAATGCGCCTTTCGGTTTGCGAACGGATTACAATCCTGGCTGGGTGGGTCGCTATCATGCCTTAACCTCCGACGTGAAAACGGTCAACATCAACCCGTCACTGGCGTGGAAGGTCAATGACCAGTTCACGTTCGGCGTTGGCGTCAGCGCCCAGTACATCAACGTCGAGCTGAGCAGCGCGATCGATTCAACGGCTGTCTGCCTTTCCCTGGCCGCGCAGAACCCCTTGCTGCTGAGCGCCTGCACCGCCGCCGGTCTCGGGCCGGGAACGGCGGGCAACGCCGCCAATGACAGCCGGTTTGACATCAAGAACGCCGACGATTGGTCTTTTGGCTTCAATTTCGGACTGATGTTCAAGGCCTCCGACGCCACCCGCATCGGTTTTGCCTACCGCTCCAAAATCAAGCAGGAACCGGAGTCAACCGGCGACTTTACCCGCGGCGCCGCGCTCGACGCGGTGCTGACCGGAGCCAATATTCCCTTCCTGGTGGACACTCCCGCCAAGGCCACCGCCAATCTACCGGCTTCCGCCTCCCTGTCGCTGTCCCATCAACTCAACAACCAGTTGCAATTGCTGGCCGACATCACCTGGACCGGCTGGAGCAGCTTCGAGGAGCTGCGCATCAAGTTCGACAATCCCCTGCAACCGGATGCGTTCACCGACGAAAGCTGGGATGACGTTTTCCGCTACTCGATTGGCGCGAATTACCAACTGGACGACACCTGGGTCTTGCGCGGCGGACTGGCCCTCGATCAGGAAGCCATTCCCGACCCCCAACATCGAACGCCCCGGGTTCCCGGCAATGACCGCACCTGGGTTTCGGTCGGGGTCGGCTATAAAGTCAGTAACCGGGTCAATCTCGACGCAGGCTATTCACACCTGTTCGTCGATGACACGCCGATCGATCACACCAGCGACAACGGCTACGCCTTGCGAGGCGTTTACAAGGCCGACGTCGATATCCTCAGCGGTCAACTCACCTGGAAATTCTAAGCGGAGCCACTCATGAGAAAATTCACATCCCTTTCATTGGCCGGCTGCCTGCTGGGCGGCGCTCTGTTTCTGGACGGCTGCACCGACTCAACCCATTACGATTTCGACGCCAGCGCGCAAACCGCTCAGGAAGACCTCGCGAAGAAAAGCGTCGCCGCGATTTTCGATCCCGCGAACGGCAAGATTCCGGCAACCAACAACCTGCTGTTCGCCGGCTCCACCGATGGCACGTTGAACATCCCGACCGTCTCCAGCGACTCGACAGGCGCCCAGTTGCTCAAGACCGCGCTCAACACCCTGGACGGCTTTTCCACCGTGAACCCGATCATCACGGACTTCGGCGACGCGCTCGACCCGGCCTCCATCAAGGCCGGCGACTCGGTTCATGTCTACGAACTGGGCAGGGACGCCGACGGCAACGCCACCGTCGCCAGCGAGGTCACCAGCCTGGCGGGCGCGGTGACCGGCGACAACAACGACAAGCTCGTTCTGATCCCCACGGTTCCCTTGAAGGGCGGGACCAATTACGCGGTCATCATCACCAACAAGGTCAAAACCGCCGCCGGTTATCCTGTCGTCGCCTCCCAGACCTATACCGCCTCCAAGGGGACGGCGTCCCTGGTCGGCAGCGAATTCGAGGCGCTGGAGCCGATTCGCCTGGTCACCAATGAAAACGAAAAGCTGGCGGCCAGTCAGGGCGTAAAGCCTTCCGACGTTGTTCTAAGCTGGCAATTCAAGACGCAAACCATCGGCGCGGTGCTGCAAACACTGCACGACAGCGCCCAGGCCTCGCCGCTGGTGGTCGCGCCAGCCGTTGATGCAAGCAGCGGAACGCCAGTGCAACTCACCACCAAGAACTTTCTGGATCCGACCGGTCAGAACCCCGCCATCGTCGGCAAGGCCAACGTGTATATCGGCGCACTGACCGTACCGTATTATCTCAACACCGGCGCCGGCGCCACGACAGGCTTTATCAGCACAGGCTCCGGCACCCCCCTCTCGCCCGCCGACAACACGCCCGTCAAAAAATCGGATGTTACGATACCCGTGCTGATGACCGTCCCGAACGCCGCGTCCAAAGGCGGCGGCGCGGCGCCTGAAGGCGGCTTCCCGGTCGTCATCTTCCAGCATGGCATCACCGCCAACCGCACCTCGCTGCTGCCCATCGCGGACGCGCTCGCGGACGCCGGTTTTGTCGGCGTCGCCATCGACCTGGCGTTGCATGGCGTCGACCCCAACGGCGACGCGGCCGCCATTCACGCCAGCAACACCCCGTTCGACGAAACCGAGCTAACCTTCGATCTCGACCTGGTCAACAACCAGACGGGCGCGCCTGGTCCGGACGGACTGGCGGATCCTTCCGGCCAGTTCTTTATCAATCTCACCAGCCTGCCAACCTCAAGAGACAACATCCGCCAGTCGGTATCCGACCTGTTCGTGCTGCGCAAAAGCCTCGGCGGCATCGCATCCGGCCTCCCCGACGTCCCCGCGCCGGCGCTGAACGCCGACAATGTCCGTTTCATCGGTCATTCACTGGGCGGCATCGTTGGCGCGGTTTTCCTCGCCTTTCAGGATGATGTGGGCGCCGCCACGCTCGGCATGCCCGGCGGCGGGATCGCCCAGTTGCTGAACAACTCGCCGACATTCGGACCACGCATCGCGGCCGGACTGGCGGCCAACGGCATCGACAAGGGCACCCCGGAATTCGACGCCTTCATGGCCACCGCGCAATGGATCATCGACCCGGCCGACCCGATCAACCATGCCGCCGTCGCGGGCGCCAAGCACAAGATCCACATGATCGAAGTGGTCGGCGGCAACAGCAACCCGCCCGACCAGGTCATTCCCAACAGCGTCGCCACCGCGCCGCTTTCCGGCACCGAACCGCTGGCGCGCGTCATGGGGCTGTCGCCAGTTGCGCCGCCCGGGGCCAGCAATGGCGGACTGGTCCGATTCAACGCCGGCAATCACAGTTCGATCCTGATACCGACAGCCGACACGCTCGACGTCACCGTCGAAATGCAGACCGAGACCGCTGCGTTTCTCGCCACCAATGGCGCGAACCTGCCCATCGCCAATGGCGACGTTATCCAATCGCCCTGACCGACAACCACCCGGCTTGTTCACGCACCGTGAAAAAGCCGGACTACCGCGAAACAGAGATGGTTAAAAATACACTTTTACTGTTGATCGGGCTGTTGTTAATCCCTGCGGCCCAGGCAACGACGATCGGCGGCGTCAACCTCTCCGACTCGGTCACCGTTGACAACCACGAACTACGGCTCAACGGCGCCGGCATCCGGAAAAAGTTTTTCCTGAAACTCTATGTCGCCAGCCTCTATCTCGGCCAGGCAAGCCATGACGCCCGCGAAATCGTTTCCGCGGATTCGCCCATGGCCATCCAGCTCGACATCACCTCCGGAATGATTACGCCGAAAAGAATGGAAAAAGCCACCATCGAAGGCTTTTCCGCCGCGACGGGCGGCAAACTCGAACCCATTGCCGAGCGCATCGACCAGTTTCTCGATGTCTTTCGCGCGGGCGTGGAAACCGGCGACCGCTTCCTGTTGGCCTATCTCCCTGGAACCGGCGTTGTCGTCAGCAAGAACGGCAAGACCCAGACAACGATCGAGGGGCTGGATTTCAAGAAGGCGCTGTTTGGCATCTGGCTGTCGGAGAAGCCCGTGCAAAAAGACCTCAAGAAGGCCATGCTGGGAAATCCGGACAGGTAACCCCCCCATCCTCCAGGAATCTCCGCCCGGGAGCGCCGGCGTCTCGCCGGCAAGCGCCGTGGCCCCATGAAATTCCCTGACGCCCTTGCCGGCAGGATGCCGGCGCTCCCGGGCGTCTTTATCATGGCGCTTGCCGAACGTCGCGACTCGCCATCATTGCCTGACATTTGATGATGTGACATACTTGGCGGGTACAACACCTACCGCCGCGAACTTTCAGAAGAACCACAGTTTCTTGCGGCGGCATTCGTAGAATAATATCGGGTTCCACAGCTACCGGGGCTGAACCTTTCAGGTTCATCGGATGTCTGCGGCCCGCGAATGAGGAAACAAACCCAATGCACCCTTTCAAAGCCGTATCGTATCAACGACAACAGCGGAACGAGAACCGTCAATTCAAGAAACGCAATGGCAATGGCCACGCTTCAGGCGACTCCCGGCCCAACCAGAATCGCTATCGAAAGGATCCGAGAATCAATTACCATGTCTATGGCAAAGGCTCCGCCATCGAGTTTTTTTGCGACGAAACCAAAAAACAGCACATCAAGACCATCTCGATCAACGCCGCCTCCGCGCGCAAGGATATTGACAAGGGATACGACTGGGAAAACAAGACTTTTCTCCAGTTGCCCCGCAACGAACTGCTCAAAGTGACCGCTGTGCTGCTCGGGCTGTCCGAACACTGTGAGTTCAGGCAAAACAGCACCCATACCTCGAAAAGCTACAAGGTCGAATTCCAGGGCTCGAAAGTCTTTTTCATGGTCATGGAACGGGGCAAGGCGATCCGCGCGGTCGGTCTGTCTCCCGAAGACACCTACCAGGTCGCCACGCTGTTCTTGAGGCAACTCAAGGAAAATTCGCCCTGGATGACCGTTGATGAAATTATCCAGATGATCGAAATAACCATCGTTAACATGGGACAGGCCCCGTCCGTGGAACTGGACGAAAAATACGAAAATCCGGTGGATATTCTGGACGACTCCATTCCCGAAGAAGAGCTGTTGGAAAAAGAGCCGAATTTCAATTTCTGATTCGCGCGCACGGCCAAGACCAAGGCGGCGCGCCGGAACGGGGTATTGGGAGAGCCTTCTTCTCAAGTGACCGGAAGTCTGTGGATCCCGGCGTTCGCCGGGACGACACCCCCAATAAACGGGATGACGACCCCAACGCGGGATGACGACACCCAAAAGCGGTCATCCCGGCGAACGCCGGGATCCAGTCATCCGCCAGGCGCTCGCGTCAAGCTCGGGGCATTTCCACGACGTCCGGCGATCGGCCCGTCAGCCCTTGGCCTTGCCCGCCGCTTCCTGCATCATTTTCGTCAACTCACCCTTTTCGTGCATCTCCATGGCGATGTCGTGTCCGCCGATCAGTTCGCCATTGATGTAGATTTGCGGGAACGTGGGCCAGTCCGCGTAGCGCGGCAGGTTCTGGAAGATTTCCGGGTCGGCCAACACGTTGACGTAGGCGAATTCGACGCCCGCTTCCTTCATCGCTTCGGCGGTGCGCGCCGAGAACCCGCATTGGGGCAGTTGGGGTGTGCCCTTCATGTAGATGATGATGGGATTGGATTCAACCTGTTCTTTGATGCGATCTAGAACATCCATAAATTTCTCCTGAAATCGGTAAAGGGGCACTGTCCGGAAATATCAACGCAGTGTCAAATTCCATGACGTTGCAGCCAGAATTCGAGCAGGGCCAAGTGCCACAGCTTGTTGCCCTGAATCCGCGTGTGATAGTCATTGGGGTTTTTCAACAGCTTTTCAACATATGCCGGCTGATAGAGTCCCCGCTCCCGCGCCTCTTGCGAGTGCAACACGTTACGGATGAAATCAAGGAATTCTCCCCGCACGTATTTGAGCGCGGGCATGGGGAAATAACCCTTGGGCCGGTCGATCACCGAAGCGGGCAACAGTTCGCGCGCAATGTCCTTGAGTACGGCCTTGCCGTCCTGGGCGAGCTTGTGCGCCGGCGGCATGGCGGCCGCGGCCTCGACGAGCTGATGATCGAGAAACGGCACCCGCGCCTCCAGCCCCCAAGCCATGGTCATGTTGTCCACCCGCTTGACCGGGTCATCGACGATCAGCGTGGTCACATCCAGGGCGAGCACGGCGTCGATGTATTCATCGGCGTCCACCGATTCCAGCAGCTCGCGGATCAACGGTGAAGTCGCGTCGCCTTCCCGCCACTGTTCCGCCATCATCGCGACATATTCCTCATGATCGCGATCGAAATAATGGGGCGCGAAACGCTCCAGCGCGTCGCCGCTGGCGGCCTGCATCCGGGGATACCAGAAATAGCCGCCGAACACTTCGTCCGCGCCCTGACCGGACTGCACCACCTTGATGTGTTGCGAGACTTGTTCGGCCAGCAGATAGAACGCGACCGCGTCCTGGGCGAACATCGGTTCCGCCATCGCGTCGACCGCTTCCGGCAAACGCGCCAGCACCTGCTCATTGGGAATGACGAACTTGTGATGCTCGGTTCGATAACGCTCCGCCACGGGATCCGAGTATTCGAATTCGCTGCCGCGCTCCTCCGGCTGGTCTTCAAAGCCGATGGTGAACGTCTTCAGATCGGAAACGCCCTGCTCCGCCAGCAAGGCCACCAGCAGGCTGGAATCCAGCCCGCCGGAAAGCAGAACGCCGACCGGCACGTCGGCGATTTGCAAACGCCGCCGCACCGACTGGCGCAATTTTTCGTGAATCAGCTCGCGCCACTGGGCCGCGTCGAGCGCCTGCTCCGGTCGGCGCGCGGACAAACGCCAATAGCGCCGCTCACGCACCTGTCCGAGACGGTTGATCGTCGCGCAATGCGCGGGGGGCAGCTTGCGCACGCCCTGCAAAACCGTGCGCGGGGCGGGAACCACCGCATGCAGGGTAAACAGATGATGCAGCGCGGCGCGATCGAGACGGGTGTCGATATCTCCCGTCGCCAATAGCGCCTGGGTATTGGAGGCAAACAGAAGCCGGGCGCCGGTCTGGCTATAGTACAGCGGCTTGATGCCCATCCGGTCCCTGGCGACAAAAAGCGTCTCGTCCCGCTGGCTCCAGATGGCGAAGGAGAACATCCCGTGCAAACGCTCGACACAGCGTTCGCCCCACTGCGCGTAAGCCTTCAGGATGACCTCGGTATCCCCGTGAGACATGAACGAATGCCCGAGATCGATCAGTTCATCGCGCAGCTCCGGGTAATTGTAGATCGTCCCGTTGAAGACAATGGCCAGCCCGCTCTCGGGATCGACCATCGGCTGATGCGCCTTCGCACTGAGATCGATAATCGACAGCCGGCGATGCCCCAGCGCGACCGGCCCGTACCGATAATGCCCCTCATCGTCCGGGCCGCGAGGACGCAACACCGCCAGCATCGCCTCGATCCGCGAAGACTCGGGAGATTGGCCGTCGAACCGGAATTCGCCGCAAATACCACACATGGAACCGATCCTGGCTGTTTCAAAACAGAGATATACTTCTCGCGATCAGGAATACCCCGTTCAGGGCGGGCATCTTTTCGTTGAGAGCAAGGCGTAAAAACGCGGGCATAGTGGAGCTGCGTCCAGTTTTTTCAACGCAGATATCGGCGAAAAGATGCGTGGCCTGAACGGGGTATTCCTGATCGCGAGAAGTATACTACCGTCCGCGCCCCAGATCCCCAAGCCATTGGGCTTCCGGTGTACACTCTCAAACGCCCTACTTCTCGCGATGGATATTTCCGTTTATTAGTATTTTCTAATATACTAGCGGGTTCAAACGACCTTGTACATGGAGTAACGCATCATGAAAGCCCGGAACAATCTGACCAAAGCCGTGATTCTGGCGGCCGCTCTGGGCCTGGCGCCGGGGCTGCACGCCGCCGACCTGCTGGACATCTACCATCAGGCGCAAAAGTCAGACCCGACGCTGCGAGCCGCCGAGGCCGCCTACAAGGCCGCGCTGCAGGCCAAGCCCCTGGCCAGCGCGCCGTTGAAACCCCAGGTCAACCTGAGCGCCGGCCTGGAACGACACGACCAGACCTTTGATGACACGCCAGCGTCGAAGAGCGCCTTTTTCAACGATTCCACGTTCAACCGCAATTCCTACGGCATCCGGATCGACCAGACGCTGTACAACCGGTCGCTCGGCAAGCAACTGAAACAGGCCAACCTCCAGATCGCCAAGGCCGAGGCGGAGGTCGCCGCCGCCCGACAGGATCAGATCGTCCGGGTGGCCGAAGCCTACTTCAACGTCCTGTCGGCAATCGACACGCTCAACTTCGCCCAGACCGAAAAAACCGCCATCGGCAAACAGCTCAACCAGTCCAATGAGCGCTTCAAGGTTGGCATGATCGCCATCACCGACGTCCGGGAGGCCCAGGCGCGCTATGACCTCGCGGTTACCCAGGAGATCGACGCGCGCAACCAGCTCGACATCGCCATCGAGAACCTCCAGGTGCTCATCGGCCACGCCCCCGGAGACCTCAATCCGCTGCAGGACGCCTACGAGCCCGAACCTCTGCAACCCGCCAGCATCGACGAATGGGTCAAGATCGCTCTGGACAACAGCCTTGCGCTGCGCGCCGCCAACCGGCAACTGGAAATCGCCCGCGCCGAGATCGAACGCCAGCGCGGCGGCCACTACCCGGTTCTCGGACTGAAAGCCGAACACGGCGTGCAGGACGACGATGGCGGCTTCAACGAAGGCAAGTCCGGCGGCACCGTGATCGGACTGGAACTCAAGTTGCCCCTGTACAGCGGCGGCGGCATATCGAGCCGCACCGCCCAGGCGAAGGCCAACTACGAGCAAGCCCTCCAGCAGGTCGAGCTGCAACGCCGCGAGACCATCCGCCAGACCCGGGCGGCCTATCTCA
>DRPO01000401.1 GCA_011330835.1 Gammaproteobacteria bacterium
AGGTAGCGTAGCGACTGGCGAATCAATTCGGGACGCAGGTAATGATTCAGATCCACGCTGACGATTTTTCCGGCTCCCATCAGATAGCAGGCGATCGGCACATCGATGGCGCGCCCGGTGCCGGTTTCCAGCACGCTGGCGTCATCCATCCCCTGATGATATCGCCGCGCCCAGGCGCCCATGCGGGCGGCGGAACGATAGCGCGGACCAATATCGGAGGCCGGATCGCCAAATTTTTTCTGAATGCGGTAATAGACGGGCTGGGCCAACCGATCGGGCAACGCCGCCACGGTGTTTTGCACCAGCGCCTTCATTTTCCAGTTCATGTTTCGGCCACCTTCGCGATGCGTTGTTTTTTCAGGCCATGATAGGTATAGCAGGTAAAGTGATACAGGCTGCGCGGCAACGAGAGCTTTTCCACCCGCCGATAGATTCGCCACTGGAAGCCCGCCGCCTTGAGCTTGTCGTTCGATACCGAGCCGGGGCGCACCCGGTAGTAGGCCAGCACCTGATTCAGTCCATGCGCGACGATTCCATCGCGCAAGATATTCAGCCAGTAGGCGTAGTCCTCGTGCCCCACCGCCGGCATGTAGCGCTTGCCAACCTGGCGCACATCGAGCATCGCGGTCAGACAGGGAATCGCATTGGTATTGAGCATTTGGGCATAGCCCACCTCGTCGCGAACCGGTATCGGCCGCCCCAGATGCGCGCCGTCTTCCGAGATTTTTTGATACGCGGTGTAGCTCAATCGCGCGCCTGACCGCATGAACTCGATCTGGCGCTGGAGTTTTTCCGGATGCCAGAGATCATCGCTGTCCAGGAAGGCGAGATAACGGCCCTCCGAGGCCTCGATGCCAATATTCCGCGCCTCGGCCGGCCCCAGGTTTTCGCGGGAGCGGATCAACTTGATGCGTTTGTCTCGCCGCGCCAGCCGCGACACGATTTCGGCGGAGTTGTCGCTGGAGCAGTCATCCACCACCAGCATCTCCCAGTCGCCATGCGTCTGGCGAAGCACCGAGCCGATCGCATCGCCGATATGGGAGGCGGCGTTGTACATGGGCGTCACAACCGATACCGTCGACATGCCTTACTCCCCTATCTTCAGGTTCCGGGGACGCGGCAGCACATAGTCCCGATACTGGCCGGGATCGCCCTTCATGCCCGCTTCCGCCGCCTTGGTGATATTGAACATCTCGCGCGAGGAAACGTAGTGCAGCACGTAGTTCTCACCGTCGTTGTAGCGGCTTTCCAGGTAGGAGAACATCTGATCGACCGGATCGCCCAGCAAGGTATCCATGTCGGTTTCCTGCGCGCCATGGGTATGCACCTTGACGAACACCCAGTCGGGCCGACCGCGCACATGCACGCCGGTATCGATCCACAGGTCCACGCGGTCGCGCGTCGGCGGATTGGCCGCGCGAATATCGGCGTTTTCGATTTTGGGCAACAGCCCCCATTTGCGGCGCTTCCAGTTCAGCGCCAGCGGCCCCTGCAGGATCATCAAATGCCCCCAGGGCTTGCCGCCCACGCGCACGTCGCGGCCCTGGTTGTGGGATTTGGGCGCATCGGGATTGTCCTTGGCGTAATAGATGGCGTTGATTTTTTTCGTCTGGGTGTCGCAGGGCGCGGACGGCAGGGTAAAGTCGGCGTAGCACCCCGCCTCGCGCAACACGATCAGTTCGTTGTTGACGCCGCACCAGCTGCCGTCGGCGTGGGCGTTGTCGAGCGCGAAGTTGCCGTGAATAAAGGCAAACAGGGGGCGGCGGGTTTCCGGGCACAGCGGCAGGGCGCCATGGCGTTCGTGCAACGTGCGCACGAAGCCATCGAGCTTTTCCCGCAATCCATGCGCCGTATCATGGTCGTGGTGAAGATGCACCTCGATTTCTCCCAGACCCTGCTCGCAGAGCCCCTGGATCTTGTCGAGATGTTCCGGACGGTATTCTTCCTCCGGATAGAAAAAGGTGTGCACCGGGTGGCGTCCATCGGCGTCGACATGGCGTCGCGCCAGCCGGGGGTAATCCTCGACCCAGCGATCCACGCGGTAGTCTTCCTGCCGGCGATCCGGTTTGCGCCACTGCGGCTCGTAATGGTCGACGAAACAGAACAGCACGTGAACCGGCCCCTCGGCGGGTTCGCGCCAGTCGCCGCGCAACCACGAACCCAGCCAGATGAACATGTATTTGCGGCGCAGCTCCAGATAGACGAGCAGGATCAGCGCGCTGGCTCCCAGCGCTATCGCGATGCCGCCGATGGTCAATAAAGTCATGGTTCAGACGAGTTCCCGAATTTTTCCACCCGACCCGGCAACGGGCCGGATTC
>DRPO01000402.1 GCA_011330835.1 Gammaproteobacteria bacterium
AGGGCGGGCATGTACAAGGCCATGCGCAGGTATTTGTTGCCGACCTTGCTGATCCGCGCCTTCTTCTCCACGCTGCTGCCCGAGCTGTGTTCGCGGGGATCCAGGCCCGCCATGGCGACCCATTGTTTGGCGCTCATGTCGTCGGGCAACACCAGCAACTCGCCCATGAGTTGGATGGCGCTCTTGGTGGCAATGCCCTTGACGGACAACAAGCGCTGGTAGATCCGGGACAAGGTGGCATGTTCCTCGATCAAGACCCGTGTCTGGGTCTCCAGACGTTGAATCTGCTCTTCGATCTGGGCAATGCTCTGGCGGATCTCCTCAAGTACAAACTCAGGCGTCGAGCGGGACTGGGAAAATGCATGCAGTCGGTTCTTGGCCTGCGTGCGCTGCTTGTTCAAGCCGGCCAAGAGACGCGAACAGGCGCGCAGGGCCAATACCTCCTCCGGTGGACAGCGCCAGGGCTCAAAGGGCATGTGTCGTCCAAATTCACACAACAGCGCCGCATCGACGGCATCCGTCTTGGTACGACTCATGCGCGCCTCGGCATAGCGTTTACTGGCCTTGGGATTGACCACCATCACCTCCAGGCCCTTTGCCTGATCCAGCGCGATTGCCAGATCCAGGTGATAGGTGCCCGTTGCCTCCAGAATCACGCGGTCTACTCCGGCCTTGCGAAATACTTTGAGCACTCGGCGATGCCCCTGTGGCGAGTTTTCGAATGTTTGTGGCTTGGCGGGTTTGCCTTTCTTCTCGATGGACACCACCAGCTTTTTAGCGCCAACGTCGATACCAGCAACGATCATGGACGGAACCCTCCTCTCAAGCAAACTCTGCTATCCTGAATTCCCCGGTTCCCCGACCCTGGACCCTCGCCTACCGACCTTGTCTATGCAGGCTCGAAGAGCAACGCTCAAGGCCTCGGATACTCTTCGGTATAGGCGAAGAGGGCGGGGGACCGATCTACTTACAGGCTCTGGGCCTAAGGGTGCAACGGCCTCCCCGGGCAAGTCACTTGGACAGCCTCTTCATAAATCCTTTTTACCTTGCATCACCATCCCGGGTGATGAATACAAGATACAAGGGTGCATGCAACGATCGATGCGCCGATCAGGGTACCCGCATCGCTCGCGCCACCGTCGCTACCGTGACGCTCGCCGCCCCCTGCCGGCGCAGCACGCTGGCCACGGCATTGGCCGTGGCGCCGGTGGTCATCACGTCGTCGATCAGCAGCACCGAGCCGCCGGCCGGGAAGCGGTTGCTTGCGCTGAAGCTGCCGCGCACGTTCCTTTCCCGCTCGCCCGGCTTCAGGTCGGTCTGTGGGCGGGTCGGCCTGGTGCGCGTGACCAGTGTCGGCGCCACCGGGATCTCCAGCTTGCCGCCGACGAATCGGGCCAGCTCCAGCGCCTGATTGAATCCCCGCTGCGCCAGCCTGCGCCGGTGCATGGGCACCGGCACGATCAGCGCTGGCCGGTCGTGCAGGGCGTGTTCCAGATAGTCGGCCAGCAGCGTGCCGAGCAGACGCGCGAGGTGGAGCCGCTGGTCGAACTTCAGCCGGCGGATCAGCACATCGATCGGAGCGACATAGAGGTATGGGCTGTAGACGGTGTCGAACAGCGGCATCGATTGCTGGCAGCGCCCGCACAACGATTCGCCGGCGGATGGCATCGGCTCGGCGCAGCGGGGGCAGGCGTGCTTGAGCCGCGGCAGGTCGGCGTGGCAACCGGAGCAGAGCGGCAGGTCGGGTGTTGTCGCGCCGCAGAGAACGCAGTGTTCCGGCGGCAGCCTTCGCAGCCACGCACGCCACCCAGGGGGCTTTCTGATAAACTCCATGGCCCAATTTCCGGGGTATTCCAGTCAATGTCAGAAAAGAAAATCGTCACCGCCGAATCCGCCAGACGGGCCGCGGCCATGTTCAATTACGGCAATATCCTGTCGGCGGCGATTCCGGTGCTGATCCCGTTCTGGTTCGGCGCGTCGATGTTCATCTACGCCATGAATCGCCACAACCCCAATCCGCGCGTCGGCTACTACACGCAGTGGGCCGCCTACCGTTTCTATGGGCTGATCGGCTTGATCATTCCGGTCGCGACCTTCTTCCCGCCGGACATCCGCTACTACCTCGCGACCTGGGCGGTCATCGCCGCCATTCTCATCCCGTGGGAGATCCGCGATCTGCGACGCATCGCCAGAGAGAAGTGGGAAGACATGGAGTATTCGGCATGAGCAACCCTATCAGGCACGACTGGCGGCGCGAGGAAATACTCGCCCTTTTCGACGAGCCGATGAACGATCTGCTGTTCACGGCGCAGACGATCCACCGCCAGCATTTCGACCCCAACGAGGTGCAGGTCAGCTCGCTGCTCTCGGTCAAGACCGGCGCCTGCCCGGAGGACTGCGGCTACTGCCCGCAGAGCTCGCACCATCACACCGACATCGAGCGCGAACGGCTGCTGCCGCTGG
>DRPO01000403.1 GCA_011330835.1 Gammaproteobacteria bacterium
GAATGTCGTAACCCTGGTGGCTGGCCAGCGCCAGCACGGTGGCGCTGTCCATGCCGCCGGAAAGCAGAACCACCGCGTTGTTGTTCGAGTCAGGCATAAAGGTCGGATGTCAGCGCCCGGGCTGATCGCCCCAGAGCAATTTGTGAAGCTGGACCTGAAAGCGCACCGGCAAGCGATCCGCCACGATCCAGTCCGCCAGCGTCGTGGGCGCGAGATCGGGCTGCGTGGGTGAAAACAAGACGGTGCAGATTTGGTCGAGCCGCCTCGACCGCACCACTTCTCTCGCCCACTGGTAATCCGTTTCGTCGCGGATCACGAACTTGACCTGGTCACTGGCGCCCAGGTGATCGAGGTTTTCCCAGCGGTTGCGATGACTTTCGCCGGAGCCGGGGGTTTTCAGATCCATGACCGTGGACACGCGCTTGTCCACCCCCGAGATGTCCAGCGCGCCGCTGGTTTCCAGCGAGACATCGAAATCCAGGGAGGCCAGCCGCTCCAGCAACGTCAGACAGCCCTTTTGGGCCAGGGGTTCGCCGCCGGTGACGCAAACGGGTCGCACCCCGTAATCCCGCACCACCGCGACAATCTCGTCCAGCGTCATCCGGCGACCGCCGCTGAAGGCGTATTCGGTATCGCAGTAGCGGCAGCGCAACGGACACCCCGTCAGCCGCACGAAAACGGTCGGACAGCCCGCGGACAAGGCTTCGCCCTGAAGCGAGAGAAAGATCTCCGTAACGCGAAGCGATGGCTCGGTCCGCGCGTCGCTCAATGTCCCTCGGCCTTCATGCGCTGCAAGCGCTTCCTCGCCAGACGGGCCACGGACGAATCCGGGTACCGCGCAATGACTTCCTTGAGCGCTTTTCGGGCATCGTTCCAGCGGCCCAGCTCATAGAGACTGTATCCCAGCTTGAGACTGGCGTCGGCCGTCTTGGATGCGCCGGGATAGCTATTGCGCAGCATTTCGAAACTCTCGACAGCCTTTTCGAACTGCCCAGCGCCATAATGGGCCTCGCCCAGCCAGTAGCGGGCATTGGGGGCGAGCGAGCTGTCGGGATAGACCTTGAGGAAATTGCCGAAGCCCTCGACCGCTGCGGGATACTGGCCGCTTTTCAGAAATTCGAAGGACTGGCGGTACTGCCCCTGCTCGTCGAGAACTTCGGGGAGAACTTCGGGCTCTCCGGTAGCCGGATAGCTGTCTTCGACGCTATCCGTCGCAACGGCGCCTTCGATCGTCGTCATGCCAAAACTGTCGCCGCCGCCAACCATGGCCGGGCCGAGCCGCGACTCCAGCGCCTGCAAGCGCTTGTCCATGTCAAGATTGATCTCCTTCTCCCGCTGGGCCAGCTTCTGCATGCGGTGGGTCAGTTCCTCCAACTCGCCGCGCAGCCGCCGGTTTTCGGCCTCCAGGTCCTGCATGCGCAGAAACATCTGCTGAATGTGGCTGGCCTCGAACAATCGCTCCAGACGCTGCAAGCGCGCGCGAGCATCCTGCAAGTCGGCCACCGTTTCCTGGAAGGCCTGGGTCTCCGCCTTGTTCATCCGGGCCTGCGCCGGCCCGCCGACCGCCAGGGCCAGCAGCAGCGCGGAAGCCAGCAGTGGGTTACTTCGACTCATAGATAATCTCTACCCGACGGTTGGCGGCCCAAGCGGCCTCATTGTGCCCAAACTTGAGCGGTCGCTCCTCGCCATAGGCGACGATCTCGAACTGGTTGGCGCGAGCGCCCTGGAACATCATCAGTTGCTTGACCGACTGGGCGCGGCGCTCCGACAGGGCGACATTGAATTCGCGCGAACCCCGCTCGTCCGCGTGCCCTTCCAGACGGACCCGGGCGCTGGGGTGATTGGCGAGATAGGCGCCGTGGGCGTTGACCACATCGATTTCCTTGACCTGCGCGCTGTTGTAATCAAAATGCACCAAGTTGCGGCTCAACGGATTGGACGGATCATCGAATTCGTCCACCTGGCCCTGGCCGACCGTCACCGGGGTCGCGCCCTTGCCGGCGTTCTGGTCGATGCCCGAGGTCCGGGCGCCCTGCTGATCCATGCCCGAGGTCGGCGCCGGCCCGGTGTCGGGCTTGGTCACTTCCTTGTTGCCGCCACATCCGGCGAACAGCGCCGCCACGAAAAACACTATCAACACTCTTTTCATAATCTGCTCCGTAATCGTTTCAAAGTTAGTTCAGAAAGGAAGACCAATCCGGCTCCCTGACCTCGCCCTCCTGTAATACCAGCGTCTGACGAATCCGCCCGTCATCGCTGACGGCGGCCAGCACGCCCCGCCCGCCGGCTTCGGTCGCATAGATGATCATACTGCCATTCGGGGCGAAACTGGGGGATTCGTCCAGTCTGCCATTGGTGAGAATACTGGTTTCGCCGCTTTCCAGATCCAGCACGGCGATGCGGAACCGACCGCCGTCGCCATTGATCATGGCGACTTTCTTGCCATCGGGGGAGACATCCGGCGCGGCGTTGTATTCGCCGTCGAAGGTCAGCCGGCGCGCCTGACCGCCATCCACCGGGATTTCATAGATCTGCGGCTTGCCGGTGCGGTTCGAGGTAAAAATGATCCGCTGGCCGTCTGGCGTCCAGGCCGGCTCGGTATTGATCGACCGGTCATGCGTCACCTGGCGGGTCGAGCGCGATGCGACGTCGATAATATAGATATTCGGCGCCCCCCCCCTGGACAGCGTCACCGCCAGTTGCGAGCCATCCGGCGACCAGGCCGGCGCGCCGTTGATGCCACGAAAAGCAGCGATCTTGCGTCGCTGCCCAGTGGCCACTTCCTGCACGAAAATATTGGAGCGGTTATTCTCGAACGAAACATAGGCCAGTTGGGTGTTATCCGGCGACCAGGCGGGCGACATCAGCGGGTTGGGCGCTCTGAGCACGGTTCGGGCATTGTGGCCATCCGAGTCGGAGACCTGCATGACATACTGGCGGTCCTTGCCGCGACCGCGCGTAGTGACATAGGCGATGCGGGTATTGAACGCGCCCCGTACGCCAAGGATCGCCTCGTAGATCAGGTCGGCGACCTGGTGCGCCGCCATTCTCAGCTCGCCCGGATTGGCCGGAATCGAATAGCCGGCCAGTTGCGCGCCCGCGCCGGTATCGTAGAGCTGAAAGGTGACGTTGTAGGTTCCCCCGCCATTGTCCGCGACCTTGCCCACCACGACATAATCGATGCGATGATCGCGCCAGCGGTACAGCTCGATATTGCCGGGATTGGCGTCCGGCTGGGCGAACCGGTCCCGCGCCAGCGGCTTGAAACGACCGCTGCGCTTGAGATCGGCGGTAACGATCTTGCCGACGTCTTCCGGCGGCTGGCTGGCGGTGGTCAGTTGAAATGGGGCGATGGCGATGGGAATCGCGCCTTCGACGCCCTCGGTAATGCGAATCTCCAGCGCGGCGTGCAGCCAGCCAGGCGCCAGCAACAGAACCAGCAGTATTCCTTTGAGGATTTTCATGACGTCTCTCTGAGTTCAGGTTTTCGGTTCAAAGACAAAATCGATTTCGGGATCGAACACCCGGCGATCCGGCGGCGCGGGCAAGGGGCTGGAGCGCTCGACGGCCTGTTCGACGGATTTTCTCATCATCGGGTTGCAAGTGGGCGAGGATTCTACCCTGACATCGAG
Organism: Gammaproteobacteria bacterium; assembly: GCA_011330835.1. Classification (GTDB taxonomy): domain Bacteria; phylum Pseudomonadota; class Gammaproteobacteria; order UWMA-0217; family UWMA-0217; genus HyVt-560. The sequence continues at coordinate 3,633 of DRPO01000403.1, forward strand.
AATATTGCCCGATGGGGACTGCCGAACATGCACATTGCAACGCCCTGTCACGCCATCGACAGGCTGCAACCAGCGGGACTGCACCCGACCCTTGATCGCGGCGATGTAGCGGGATTCGAGTCCGGCCAACCGGTTCCGCTCCTGAAGCGCGGCTTCCTCGGCCGCCATCATTTGCGCCAGTCGCGCCTTCTCAGCCTGCTGTTCTTCCAAAATCCTGTCGCGACGCGCCTGCTCGGCTTCCCGCTTGCGGCGCTCTTCCGCCAGGCGTTTCTTTTTGGCGGCTTCCTCGGCCTTGCGCTTGCGTTCGGCTTCCCGCTTGCGGGCCAGCTCCTGCTGCTTGCGCTCTTCGGCTTCAGCCTTTTTACGGGCCTCTTCCTGTTGGCGTTTTTTCTCCGCCTCGGCGCGTTTTTTCGCTTCTTCCTCGCGGCGCTTTTTCTCCAGCCGGGCCTGCTCGCGGCGTTTCTCTTCCTCGGCCTTTTTCCGGCGCTCCTGTTCGAGACGCCGCTTCTCAGCCCTTTCTGCTTCGCGGCGGGCGGCCTCTTCCCGCTGGCGTTTCTCCAGCGCAGTGCGTTCCTGCTCCTTGCGCCGCTCCTCGGCCTTTTTCCTTTCGATCTCGGGGTCGGGCTCTGGCGGTTTACGGATCTCCTGCTTCAGCTTCTCGACCTGGGCCGGATCAGCGACCATTTCCGCCTGGATCGCCTTCGCTGGCGCGGAGGCTTCATGGCGCGAACCCAGGCTGACAACGAAAAAGGCGAGCAGAAACAGGTGGATCAAAACCGCTACCAGCACCGCCTTCGGGTGTTGTTTGATCTGCTCCCACATAACAAATCAGCGTTTTTCCGGTTGCTCGGCAATCAGCCCGATACCCGATGCGCCGGCGGCCTGAATCGCCGCCATGGCCTCCATGACATGCCCGTAATCAACCGCCTCGTCGGCGCGCACATACACCTTCTTGTCCGACCGTCCCGCCAGCATTTCGTTGATGCGATTGGCCAGATCGACCGCGGACTGAGGCTTGCCGTCGCGCCCATCCGCGTCCAGAAAGAACTGCCCGTCCGCCGTTATAGCGACAATGATCTGATCCTTGTCGTCCGGACTCTGAACCGGCTCGGCCGCGGCCTCGGGGAGATTGACATCGACGCCTTGCTGCATCAACGGCGCGGTGACCATGAAGATCACCAGCAACACCAGCATCACGTCGATATACGGCACGACGTTGATCTGGGCCATGGGCTTGCGCTGGTTGTGTCGGTACTGGGGCATGGACGCGAAAAAATATGGACGGTCAGGATTTCAAGGAGTGGCGCTGCAACAGGGCGACGAATTCCTCGACAAAACTGTCGTAGCGGGTAACCAGACGCTCCACGTCATCGGAAAAGCGGTTATAGGCGATGACCGCCGGAATCGCC
>DRPO01000404.1 GCA_011330835.1 Gammaproteobacteria bacterium
CGCCTGAAGGCTGCCAAGCAGATTGTCCTTCAGCCCCTTGATGATCTCTGATGTATTGGCGATGTCGGCGTCCACGTCGCCATAGATATTGACGGTGCGCTGGTGATTGACGCGGCCAATACGGGCGAATTCGCGCTCCGCGGTCACGGTCGCGACGCTGCCCAGCGGGATTTCCTCGCCGTTTTTCGAGAATACGGTGAGATTGTCGAAATCATGCAGTTCGCGATGGGATGGGCTGTCGAGCCGAGCGACGATTTCATACGCTTCCCGCCCTTTGTAGATATCGTCGATCTTGAAGCCCTGATAGGCCGAGCGCAGCTGCAATGCGATGCTGTGCGAGTCCACGCCGACCGCCAGCGCGCCGGGTTTTAGACGGATGGTGAATTGCGGTTTTCCCGGTCGCAGATTGTCGATCAGGTTGCTGACTCCGGCATACCCTCGCAGCCAGTTCTGTACCTCCCATGAGGCCTTCGACAATTGGTTCAGGTCGTCGCCGCTGAGCCGGATATCGATGGCCCGGCCCGCCGGCCCGACACGCCCTTCCTTGTACTGGATAGCGATGACATCGGGGAGATCGCCGGTATTTTTCTTCCACCGTTCAACGAGCTGTGGGATCCGGGTATGTCGCTTTTCGGTATTGAGCAGGTCGATGCTCAGTGTGGCGAGGTGGGGGCCATTTTCCGGTACATCCCCGTGGACGCCGTAGGAAACCTCGATCGTCTTGACCAAAGGCTCCTTCTCTTTCTTGCTCAGTTCCTTATTGGTCTTTTCCAGCGAAGCGAGCAGGGTCGCGACAAGCTGCTCCGTCTTCGCCAGCGGCGTCCCCTGGGGTAGCAGAATCCGCGCTTCGAAATTGTTGCCTTCCAGATCGGGGAAGGCCTTGAATTTGACGGCGCCCGTGGCGATCAGCCCGATGGAAAACGCCAGCATCGCCAGAGCAACGCCGACTGTAAGATAGCGGTAGCGGATGGCGGTATCCGCCGCCTGGCGGGTGGCGTCCCGAAGGCGGCCGAATCCCGCTTCAAAACGCTGCCGCCAACGCGGCGTCGCCAGTCGCCGGGTATGCTCCAGGGAATGCTTGAGGTGATGCGGCAGCACCAGAAACGCCTCGATCAGGCTGATGGTGAGCACCGACAGCAGCACGACCGGCAGAACGCCCAAAATCTGTCCCATATCGCCCTTCATCATCAGCAGGCTGCCGAACAGAAAAGCCGAGGTGAGATAGGAGGAAAACACGCCCCGAAAGACCTTTTGCGAGCCCTTGACCACGGCGTCGAGCGGGGATCTTCCCTTGCGGTGCTCGTGATCGATGCTTTCCGACAACACAATGGCGTCGTCCATCAGAATGCCGATAGCCATCAACAGCGCAACCATGGAAATCATATTGATGCTGATCCCGAAAACCACCATCAGCGCCAGGCCGCCAAGAAAGGAGATCGGCAAGCCAAGCGCAATCCAGAAGGTGTACCGCCAGGAGAAAAACAGCAGCAGAACCAGCGTCGCCAGGATCAGCCCCTGCCAGCCGTTGCTGAGCAGCAGCCGCAGGCGATCGCGAACCGAGGCGGAGCTGTCGTTGATGAGGGTCAGCCGGACGCTCGGCGGGAGAATGCTGTTTTCCCGGGCGACGAAGTCGGCGAGCGCGTCGGCGACTTTCAAGGTATCGTCGATGGTGTTCTTGCTGATCTTCAGCAAGGCGGCGGGCTTGCCATCGACCTCGATGCGATCTTCAGGGTTTTCGAACTCATCGACAATCGTGGCGATATCCCCGAGGGTGATCTCACCCCCCTTCGGCGTATTGAGAATGACCAGGTCAGCCAGTTCATCCGCCGTTTTCCGGGTATTGTCGAAACGGATCAGATAGTCGGTATCGGTCGCCTCCAGCGTTCCGGCCGGGAGCTCCACCGCCTGCGCCGCCACCCGACTGGCGATCTCCTGTACGCTCAGCCGATATTGTTTCATAACCTCGGGGCGAATCAGGATCTTGAGTTGATGGGTCGAAAATCCCGCCAGGGTGACGATGGGGATCTCGGGCAAGGCCAGCAGACGATCCCGGTAATATTCCCCCAGGGCCTTGAGTTCCGAGCCCGTGAGTTTATCGGCGGTGATGGCGATATTGGCGACTGGATTGATGCGCCCCAACTGTTTGACGACCGGGTCTTCCACATCGTCGGGAAAGGTCTGAATGCCATCGATGGCCGTCTTGATGTCATCTGTGAACAGGCGGATATCGCCCGCCTCCCGCATCTCCAGCGTAAAGATCGCCATATTGTCGCGAGCATCGCAGAGCTGCTCATCGAGAAAGCTGATCCCGTCGGTCGCGTCTTCCAGGGGGGTGCAAACGGCTTCTTCGATCTCGGCCGGGCTTGCGCCGGGGTAGGCCACGGTGACCTGGACCTTGCTGGGCTTGAGCTGGGGAAAGGACTCGCGATTGAGACTGCCGAGCGAGGTCAGGCCCAATGCAATAATGGCCATCATGAGAATGTTGGCGATCGTCGGGTGCGCGGCGAAATAGCGAATCATTTCGCCTCACCTTCGTTGTCGCCGGCTCCCGAAACACTGGCCGCGCCCAGCGCCGCGACGGCCAGACGCCTTTCTTCCTCGCTGTTCTCCAGCGGCTTCAGCGGCAACCCTTCGATGACCGGGATGACATCGCTGACAATAATCCTTTCCCCCGCCTCGACGCCTTCGCC
>DRPO01000405.1 GCA_011330835.1 Gammaproteobacteria bacterium
ACCGCGCTGGCGCCCATGCCCTTGAGCATGGCGAGCTGGCGGTGCAACTCCACCGCATCGGGCGTGGTGTAGTCGCCCGGCTGCAAGGCCCCCGGAAAACCCACGCCCAATGTGCCGATCACGCCACATTTCACATCCGTGGAATCGAGCGCCTGGGCGATAAAACTGCAAACCGATGTCTTGCCATTGGTGCCGGTCACGCCGGTAACCGTCATCTCCTCGGAAGGCATGCCGAAAAACCGGTTGGCGATCAGGCCGGCATTGCGCCCGAGGTTTTCGACCGCGACCAGCGGTATCGACAAGTCGGGCGGCGCGACTCCCTTGACCGGCTCCCAGGCAATGGCGGCGGCGCCGCGCGATTGCGCCTGTTCCGCGAAATCCAGCCCGTGCCGGGTCATGCCCTGGGCAGCCAGAAACAGGCTGCCGGGAATCACCTTCCGGCTGTCGAGCGTCAGGTCGGCGACCGGAATCTCGCCGTCCCCGACATCGGCGACAAAACCCGCCAGCAAATCGCCGAGCAGGAAATGCTTTGCGCTGATCGCTGGCGAGTTCACACGGCGCCTCCGTCGGCGCGGGCGTCCGCGACCTTCTTGCGCGCCGGCAGGCCGTCGGGCGCGATATTGAGCTGTCTGAGCGCCCCCGCCATGACGCGGGAAAAGACCGGCGCGGCGACCACGCCGCCATAGTACTCGCCGGCGGAGGGATCGTTGATGACGACGACCACCACCAGTTCCGGCGCGGTCGCCGGGGCCATGCCCGCGAACACCGCGACGAAGTGATCCTTCGAATAGCCGCCCTTGACCGCCTTGCGGGCGGTGCCGGTCTTTCCCGCCACCTGATAGCCTTCCACCGCCGCCCGGTAGCCCGTGCCCTTGGGCTGCACCACGCGCAGCAACATGTTCCGCACCGTGCGCGCCGTTTCCGGGCTGATCGCCTGGGCGGCGCTGGCGCGCTCCGGGTTGGCGACAAAGGAAACCTGGTGAATCACGCCATCGGCGGCGAAGATGGAATAGGCGCGCGCCAGTTGCAGGGCGGTCACCGAGAAGCCATAGCCAAAAGATAGGGTGGCCTGATCCAACGGGTACCAGCGGGTGTAGTCGCGGAAAACGCCATGCGACTCGCCCGGGAAACCGCTTCCGGTCGTCTGGCCAAAACCGGCCTGGCGATAGGTGTTCCAGAGGGTTTCGCGCGGCACTTCCAGCGCCACCTTGCTGACGCCGACATTGCTCGACTGACTGATGATCGTCCCCAGATCGATCCGGCCCAGGTTGCGGCGATCCTTGATCGGGTAGCCGCTGACGTAATACTTGCCTGGCGACGTATCGACCAGGCTGTTCACCGTGAACTCGCCGCTCTCCAGAGCCGCCGCGATGGTGAACGGCTTGGAGGTCGAGCCGGGCTCGAACAGATCAGTGACCGCGCGGTTGCGGTACTCGTCGCCCTTGATACTGGCGCGATTGTTGGGATTGAAAAACGGCTGGTTGACCATCGCCAGCACCTCGCCGGTGTTCGGATCCAGCACCACGATGGATCCGGATTTGGCGCGATTCGCCGTCACCGCCGCCTTGAGCTCGCGATAGGCGAGATACTGGATGCGGCTGTCCAGGCTCAGTCGGAGATCCCGACCGGGGCGCGCCGCCTTCACCCGCTCGATGACATCGATCACGCCTCCGCCGCCCCTGCCCTCGCGCATCACGCGCTTGGCGCCGGGCACGCCTTTCAGCCAGTCGTTGTACGCCAGCTCCAGCCCTTCCTGGCCCACATCGTCGATATTGGTGAAGCCCAGGACATGTCCAAACGACTCGCCCATCGGATAATAGCGCCGGTACTCCCGCTGGACGCCGACGCCCCTGATCTTGAGCTTCTTGATGGCCTCCGCCTCTTCCGGCGAGAGATGACGCTTGACGTAGACGAAACTCTTGGTTGGATTTTTCTGGACCAGATCCCGAACGGCGTGCTTGCTCAACCCCAACATGCGGCTCATGACCTCCACCGGCTCCGACCAGGCGTCCAGCCGTTGGGGGTTGATCCAGATCGAATCCACCGGGGTGGACACCGCCAGCGGCTCGCCATTGCGGTCGAAAATCGTCCCCCGATGGGCCGAAATCTCGACCACCCGGGTCTGACGCACGTTGCCCTCGCCCCGCAGCACATTGTGCTCGAAGATCTGCAACTCAACCGCCCGCCCGGCCAGCAGCGCCATGCCCAGCACGAAAAGTCCGAGCACAAAGACCCGCCGATAAACGAAATCAGGCGAGGATTGTTTGCGATAGCGCTTCATGGCGTCACCATGACCGAGTCACCAAATTCGGGAATCGACATTTTCAGCCGGTTCCTGGCTTCCTTCTCTATACGGGCGTGGGTCGCCCACGAGCTCTGTTCGAGCTGCAACCGACCCCACTCGACCTCAAGCATGTCCCGCTTGTTCTGCAACATCACCAGCGACTTGTACTTCTGCCGGTTCTCGTGCTTGGCCAGCACCACGCCGAACGCCGAAAACATCACCGCCAGCCCCAGCAGCAGAACCAAAACCATTCGCGCCGTCACGCCAGCTTCTCCAGCACCCGCAAGGTCGCGCTGCGCGCCCGGGGATTGGCGGAAATTTCCTCGGCGGAAGGCTTCAACGGCTTGCCGACCACCTGGAACGACGGCTTGAAGTCAGCCGCCGGAACCGGCAGCTTGCGAGGCAGCGGAGCCGGCGACGACAAGCGCCGAAACGCCTGCTTGACCAGCCGATCCTCCAGCGAATGAAAAGTAATCGCCACCAGGCGCGCCCCCTTGTCGAGTCGTTGAACCATTTTCTCCAGCCCGGTCGCGAGCGCCTCCATCTCACGGTTGACCGCGATGCGGATCGCCTGAAACGAACGGGTCGCCTTGTCCTTCTCACCCGGTCGCCCGGGAATGGCGGAGCGCACCACGTCCGCGAGCTGCGCCGTGGTCTGCAGCGCCCCCCGCCGGGCGGCGCGGCTGATGGCGCTGGCCACCCGTCCGGCATAGCGCTCCTCCCCGTACACTTTCAAAATCCTTTTCAACTCTCTCTCCGAAACCCGCCGCAGATACTCGGCGGCGGTTTCGCCCCGCGTCGTATCCATCCGCATGTCGAGCGGCCCATCCGCCCGAAAACTAAACCCGCGCCCGGGCTGATCCAACTGCGGGGACGACACGCCCAGATCCATCAGAACGCCATCAAAGCGATCCGCATCCGGAATCGGCAACCGGTCGATATCCGCGAAATTCGCCCGCCAGATCGCAAACCGCTCATCCGCGCCAAAACGCTCGCGGGCCGCCGCGACCGCCTCCGGATCCTGATCCAGCG
>DRPO01000406.1 GCA_011330835.1 Gammaproteobacteria bacterium
AGGATCGCGCTACGGTGATTGTTGAGACGCTCCCGTCGCTCGCGGGTCACGGTAGCGTTATGCCAGACGGTGTTGGAAGATTTTCTTGTTTGTAGGGACATGCGGATTTGCCATCAAGGATCAGAAGGAACGGAGCCTGAATTTTCAGGATTATCTCGTGTTTTGACAGCAAATATTGCTACCGTTCCCTCAAATGCGAATTTTTTTCGCGCATCGCGCGAAATGCTCGCCCGGGAGCCTGATTCCACGCCAAGCCCCTCTCCCGAAGCTGTCCAACCAGGTTTTCAGGAAACCGGAACGATATCGTCGCGCGAGACTTTGGTTGGCGTCTCCCGCCCCAGCATGTTCAGCAACAACACCACCCGCTCCTTGCCCGAATCGCACTGGACGATCCCCTTGATGCCGGCCAATGGACCATCAACGATGGCGACTTCCGCCCCTTTCGGAAAAATGCGGGAGCTTTCGAGAAAGCCGCCGCCGGAAAGCGCCTCCCCAGCCCGGAGGGATTCGATAAGGCTATCGGGAACAACCGCCGGCGTCTCGCCGAACCGCAACAATCTGGACACCCCCAGGGTGGAGCGGATCGGCGCGAAATTGTCTTCGTAGGCCGTCAGATGGATAAACGCATAGCGCGGGAACAGCGGCTCGACAACATCAACCCATTTGCCCCGGCGCCTTTTGGCGATCTTGATTTGGGGAACATAGACCTCGTACCCCTGCGCATTGAGATTTTCTTCCGCGCGCGCCTCCTGACGCGGCTTTGTATGAATGACATACCACTTTTCCTGCACCGCTCCACTCCTGAAACATTGTTATACCTCTCGCATCCTTTTCCCGCGAGCGACTCATCATCAGAATGGCTCCAATACTACAGGATTTGGAGGGCTGGTTTCCAACGTCCCGGCCTCGCGATAAGATGAGCCTCTCCCGCCGCCAGGGCAAACCCATGCTCGAGTATGTCTTTTTCAACGAAACCTTCCGCGCGCAATTCGCCGATTACCTGCAAGACGCCGGCGTCGCCTGGACGTTGAAAACGGACCCGATCGAGGAAACCCTGATCCTGTGCATCGACGAACCCGAAGACGATGAGCTGTGGGACCGGATCGACGCCCACTATGACGCGCTCAATGCGCGGGATCAGGCGCAAACCGAAGCGGAATCAAACGACCTGAGCGGCGCGGGGATCTACATCGAACTGGCCAACGGCGAGCGCACGCTGGCCACGATCGACCCAGACATCATGAACCGCATCCTGTCGGTCATCAGCATGGACGAGTTCAACCAGTTCGTCGAAACCATCGTGAGCAGCGTCGAGCGACCCGATGATTCCCCGATCTGCAAGCAACTGGAGAAAAAAGCGACCTGACCCGCCACGGTGGGCGAGCAATTACCCCGGCAGGGGCGGCAACGCCTGGGGATTCAGCAAGAACTGAACGTTCTCCAGTTTCTCCGACTGATCCTTCATGCCGAGCCGCAAAAACACCATGACCTTGCCCGCCATGTCATGCCGGTTGCTCAGAATGTAGCATTGATTGCGCAGATCGTTGATAAAAACGCCGGTCTGCACCAACAGCGCCATCAGCGTTTTCAGGCGGGTCTCCTCGTGCACGGTGTCATAAGGGATGCCGATACTGTTCTTCGGTCGCGCCAGCCCCAGCGGCTCGATGTAGGCGCTCAGCGTTCTCAGCGGCTCGGTGGCGTCGGTCTCTCCCTCTTTCAGGGAGAGCTGGCTGCCCGCCAGCAGATAGGTCGCGAACGACTGCATTTCCGGCGAATTGACGGCCTCGATGCGCGCCCCACCCTTTTCCTGGTAACGGAATCGCGCCTCCTGCCCGATGTGGCGGATGCGAAACAGGAAGGTCATGAAATCGACCACGCCATCATAGAACCCCTGCGCCAGCGACCGATCCGGCTTGAGCAGGTAATAACGAATCACCCCAATAAACAACGCCAGCAGGTCGAAGATCGCCGCCCACACCACGCTGACGATCATGGTGATCGAATACTTGCTGCGATCGACGATCGCGGTAATCGCCCGCTCGACCGGGTTCTGCAACTGCCCGAGGTAATCGGTGTTGATCTGGTCAAGTAACCGATTCGCTTCATCGGTGGTGGTGTGCGTGCGCAGCTTCGAAAACAGCACGATCAGATTCTCGCGCTGATGGTCATCGCCGGGCTGACTCAACAGCGTATTGATCTGCTCATACAGCTTGGTGGCTTCCTGGTAATGCTGCTCCTCTTCGGTCAGGCGCTCCGACATGCGCCGCCAGGTCTCCTCCTTGGCGTAATACTTGGGGCCCTTGCCCGGCCCCGCGCCGGAGTTGTAGCCCCGCAACGCCTCCTCTTCCATGCTACGTTGCGCCTGGGCGACCAGGTTGCGCTCGTTCTCGATATAGGCGCGCTCGGCGTGCAAGGCATCGCTGGCCAGCGAGGACACCGTCGCCCGGAGCTTGGTGTTGACCGCCTTCATGTCCACGCCTTCCGGATGACTGGTGTTGTAGACCCAGGTAAAGGCCGACAGCGTAGACAACATGAACGCCGCGACATAGACCACCAGCATCACCAGACGCCCCAGACCACGCACATTGGGCAGCGCCAGCAGGGTCGCCGCGATGGCGAACTGCACCGCGATGGCGAACAACGCGGCGAACAGCGGCTCGCGGATATACAGGGTGGCACCGGAATAGGTAAAGAATCCGTTGCAAATGACCAGAAAGACCACCCCGGCGCCGAGAAAATAGTTCAGGGCCGTGGACTGAAACCCACCTTCACTTCTTGCGTTGACATGAATCATAGCGTTCCCGGGATAACGGACAGACATCTGCCCGCCGAAAAAAATCGTTCCCACCTCTTGATGAATTTGTATATTAGTATATACTGATCTTCTATTAAAAAGCGACTGCCACTGAGAAACGGTTCACACTTTGCCGGATCCAGACCGGAACCCTATGGACAAAACCATCATTTCACCCGTTGGCGACCGGGTTAACGCACCCCAAGGCGCGGCGGTCGAAAAAGCCCTGTTTTCAGCCAACATCGCTGAAGCAGTAAATACCGGCGCCACCATGGCGGCAAGCAAGACGGTCACATTTACCGGCAAGGACTTGCCGCCCTCGGGCGAACGCAGCTTCATCCCGCCGCTTCGCCACCCTGTCACTTGCGGCTTTCACCATCCCTCAATTGGGTTGAGACTCCCCCTCTCGCGTCATTCGCCGCCCCCTACCGCCTCTGGATCGATGGAAAAAATAAAATAATAATCATAAGGTTAGACAATGAACAACACAATAAACGGAACAATGTCGCGCAACCTCATGCAATCAAGCCGCCAAACCGGATTACTGCTTCTAACGCTGCTGCTGCCCATTTTCAACAACGCCCTGGCCAGCGAGAAACACCCCCTGGACAACTATTTCGAAAAATACGCCGAGCGCTATTTCGGCAAGACCCTCGACTGGCGGCTGTTCAAGGCCCAGGGCTTCGTCGAATCCCGCCTCAACCACAAGGCCCGCAGCCGCCGGGGCGCCCGGGGCGTGATGCAGCTCATGCCCGCCACCTTCCGCGAAATCCAGAAGAAAAACGGCGAGTTCAAGCGAAAGAAATCCACCTCGCCGGAGGTCAGCATTGGCGCCGGCATCTGTTTCGACGCCTACCTGTTCAACCGCTGGGATCGTGAAGTCACCCCCGAAAAGCGCATCAAACTGATGCTCGCCAGCTACAACGGCGGCTACGCGCGCGTACTGCGCGCCTTCAACAAGGCCGGCCAGCCGGAGAACGACTGGGAAGCCGTCGCCCACTATCTGCCCAGGGAAACCCGCAACTACGTTGACCGCGTCCTGCGCCGCTACCACGCCGAAAAAGCGCGCAAGGCAACGCCCGCAACCCTGCCCCCGCGTCCGCTGCTGGCCGAAAACGACTGAAACCGATCCCGTTTTCAGGTAAAGTTCCGCCTCTTTTTGGTTTCAGTATCGAGGCACGGCATGGCTAACGACAACCTGATCGCACCTTCCATCCTTTCGGCGGACTTCGCCCGGCTGGGCGAGGAAGTGGACAACGTACTCGCCGCGGGCGCGGACATCGTCCATTTCGACGTCATGGACAACCACTATGTTCCCAATCTAACGATTGGCCCGCTGGTTTGCGACGCGCTGCGCAAGCACGGCGTCACCGCCCCAATCGACGTCCATCTGATGGTCAGCCCGGTCGACCGCATCGTGGGCGATTTCGCCGAGGCCGGCGCCACCTACATCACCTTCCACCCGGAAGCCTCGCAGCATATCGACCGCACCCTGCAACTGATCCGTGGCGCGGGCTGCAAATCCGGCTTGGTGTTCAACCCCGCCACCCCGCTGTCCTACCTCGACTACGAGCTGGAGAACGTCGACATGGTGCTGCTGATGTCCGTCAACCCCGGTTTCGGCGGCCAGAGCTTCATACCCTCCGCGCTGGACAAACTGCGTCAGGCGCGCAAGATCATCGACGACAGCGGCCTGGACATCCGGCTGGAAATCGATGGCGGCGTCAAGGCCAACAACATCCGCGAAATCAAGGAAGCGGGCGCCGACACCTTCGTCGCCGGCTCCGCGATCTTCGGCGCGGCCAAGGATTCCGACCCCAACCGCTACGACAGCATCATCCAGGAATTTCGCGCCGAACTGGCCAAGGCGGAATGAGCCTGCCGCGCCCCGACATGATCCTCATCGACGTGGACGGCACGCTGGTCGACAGCGTGCCGGACCTCGCCTGGTGCGTGGACGCCATGATGCGCGAACTGGGCCTGCCCGAGCGCGGCGAAGCGGCGGTGCGTCAATGGGTCGGCAACGGCGTCCCCCGCCTGGTCGAGCGCGCGCTGGCCAACGACCTCAACGGCATGCCGGACAAGGCGCTGTACGACAAGGCCTACCCCATCTTCCTCGACCTCTACGCGGACAACACC
>DRPO01000407.1 GCA_011330835.1 Gammaproteobacteria bacterium
AGATGCACTCCCAAATTCATAGGACTGAAGTAACTATAATGTAATTACTCTGTTTATTCAACAAACATAAAATAGACACCTCCTCATGTGTGGTTTCGCCAAGCGAAACGTGGAACAGGAATCAAATCGCACAAATCGAGGGCAGCCACCGATTGGTCATCGAGCCGACCGAAATCATTGGGTGTCCCTAATTTCCTAATTTTCCTCCCATCCCGCGTCCCGGCGCGCTTGTCGGGAATATCGCTCCCGTTCGCCCGGCTGCGAAAAAAATGCCAACTGTTGCGGATCGTCCCGTTCTCCGGATGCAGTAGGCTGACGCCGCGATTCCAGATAATACAAACAACAAGGGGTCATGCTGATGGAGAAACAATCCCCGCAATTGGGCCTGACCCTGGTGGAGCTGGTGGTTACGCTGGCCGTGTTGTCGCTGCTGATGAGCGTGGCGCTGCCGAGCTTCCAGAGTTTTACCGTGCGCAACAACAGTATCGCCGGGATCGACGATCTCAAGGTCGATTTGCGCTTCGCCCGGAATGAAGCGGCGAAAGTGGGGGCCGTGACGAGAATCTGCATCGGCAACAGCACCGGTTGTCACAGCGGCTGGGGGAACAACTGGGCCAGGGGCTGGATCGTCAAGGTCAACGCGACCGGAACGGTGCTGAAAATACATCCACCTTTGTTGGCCGGATACAACCTGACGGCCATCAATAACTCGACTCGCTTCAACGCGGTGGATTTCAATCGCTATGGCTTTACGTCGCCCCGGTTGTTCCGGCTTTGCGACGGACAGAGCAGGGCGCGCGCCATCATTTTATCGCGCACCGGACGGGTTCGCATGGCGGTGGATACCGATACACCCGCCAATGGTCTGGTGGATGATGAAAATGACAATGATATTTCCTGTTCGTAAGCCGGCGATGCCTATGACAAACCAGAAGGGCATGTCCCTGATCGAGGTGCTGGTCGGCATGGTCGTCGCCGCGCTGGGGCTGATGGGCATGGCCAGACTCCAGTCATTGGCGATCAACCAGACATTGAACGCCGATGCGCAGAGCTACGCGGCGCTGGCGACGGAAAACCTGTCGGCGGTGATGAAAGCGAACCGGGCTTTCTGGAACAGCGGTTCGCTGGCCAGCCCGTTTGATATCCGCATCGATCAGAACAACGCCACGGTGATTCGTGGAACGGGAGCGGGAAGTCTGGCGACCGCGACGAAGAATTGCCAGACCGCCAGCGACTGCGATCCCTCCGAAGTCGCCGCCTTCGACCTGCGCCGTCTCGCCGCCGAAGTCGCCGGGTTCGCCAGCGCGGGCAGAATGGAAATCAAGCGGGTTGGTTCGACCTTGCCGCCGGTTTTTCAGGTCACCGTGGCCTGGAGCGAAAAAACGATGAGCCTGGGGGGCAACAGCACAAAATATGGCGCCGGCGTTGCTTCCAGTCGGTACCGGATCCTGGTGCGGCCATGAAAATTCGCGACAACACTCGGCAGGCCGGCATTGGCCTGGTGGAAATGATGGTGGTCATGCTGCTCGGGCTGGTCATGCTGGGCGGCGTGGGCTCGCTGTATCTCAATTTCAAGAAGACCTATCAGATCCAGAAAACGCAGGGCGAGTTGCAGGACGGATTTCGGTATGCCGGAACGCTGCTGACCGGCATATTGCGGCAGGCGGGTTACGCTTCGATGCAGGTCAATGGAACGCTGCTGTCGAACAAGGCGGATGTCTTCACCGTCAACAGCGTGGGAACAGGCAATTTCACGACCGTCAACCAGGTCGTTCATGGTCAGCAGGGAACGCTGACCAACGTGCCGGTCTACGCCAGCGACGGGTCGGTCTCCACGTTGGGATCATCGCCCGCCGATCGCATTTCGATCCGGTTCATGGGCGGAACCGAAATCTACCGTTGCCTGGGCGGTCGCGCGAACCTGACCGGCGCCCAGTACAGCGCCACCTTTCGAATCAACAGCAACTACGAACTGGAGTGCGTTGACGAGGTTGTCGCCGGCGCGCCGACCGAGACGGAAACCGACCAGTTGCTGGGCGAGACCGCGGGCCCCGCCAACGCTCGGACGCGCATGCTCGGCATGACAGTGTGGTACGGCGAGGATACAAACGGGGACGGCTCGGTGGATCGTTATCGGCGCGCATCCTCGGTCTCCGACTGGCGACGGATTATTTCCGCGCGAATCGATTTTCTGGTGCAGGCCGGGCTGCTCGCGCCCAAGCGCATCAGTTACCACGTCAATTTCCCGAATTCACCCGCGGCCGGATAGCGCGCCATGAACACACACACCGGAAACTCGCATCGAGGTTACGTGCTGATCAGTCTGCTGGGGCTGGTAATCGTCATGAGCGCGCTTGGCGCCAGCCTGTATTCCAATGTCGCCAGCCAGGAAAAAATGGCCTCCGGCATGCGCCTGAAAAAGCGGGTATTCAGCGCCGCGGACTCGGCGGTTCAAAGCGTCTGGAATCTGGGCGAACTGGTGGGCTCCGGCGTCGATTACAGCCAGATCAGGCGAATCAACAAGGACAGCGATTTCGATACGCCTGAACACGATCTCAGCGTGTCGGCCACGATCTGTTTCGATGGCGACGCCGCCTCCGGGTTTGGCGGCAACGGAATGAACGCCGACGCCAGCGCGGATGTCGAGACGGGCGGGTTCGCCATGTTCACCGCCTACGGCGACGCCAGCAACGCCGCTTCGGGCGCGGTGTCCAGAATAGCGATGGGCGGTTACCTGCAAGGTCCGGGGCTGGACCTTCCCGCCGTAACGCCCTGTCCATGAATTCAGAGGTGAGACAAATGAATATCCATAGGTTACAAAGTCTCGGGCGAGGGCTGGCCATCCTGCTGGGCCTGATGGTCAACATCGCCTGCGCCGATGATATCGAGATTTTCGACAATCCCGGGATAACCGGCGGCAAACCCAATGTATTGTTCGTTTTCGACATCTCGGGCTCCATGGACGAGCCTACGCCGTCCGACCCGAGCAAGACGAAGCTACAGAGCATGCGGGAAGCGGTGGAGACGGTGCTGCGCACGCCGGGGCTCGATATCAATGCGGGCTATATCAATTTCGGGAAATGGCGGGGGCGCGGCATCAAGTTTCCGGTAGTCGATATCGCCGATGATGCGCATGACTATGACGCCTCCATCCCCGCCGGAACGACGGTGCGCGATGTGCTGATCAACATGATCAACTCGGATTCGGTCAGCGGACAGACGCCGACCGTGGACGCGCTCTATGAATCGGCGCTGTATTTTCGCGGAGACAAGCTGGATTTGGGAGCGAGCGGGAGCTTTGGAACCTGGAGAACCAACAGAACACCGCCCCATTATGTGGGGGGGAACTGGAAGGCGGCCAATCCCGCTGCCTATTCCGGGGCGAGAACGGTCATCGATGAATCCGTTCCGCTCGATACGCCCATTGGCGGCGATGTCAGCGAGAGGTGGTGCGAGAGGCCCGTCGACCCGAATGAAGACTGGGATGATTGCGCGGGAATTCCCGACAGCCACCTGGATTGCACAACGGTCCCGGCGGAGCCAGAGGTATGCAATGGGACGAAAATGGAATGCGTTCAGTCCCGGGTGACCTATCCAGTAGTCTCCGCCTGCATCGACGGACCAGGCGCGTCGGGTTCGACATGGTTCAATAGTAACCAGCACAAGTGTTGCACATCAGCCGATGCCACCAACACCGAATGTCTGAGCTGGAAGAATCTCCGCCGCGAAGAGTGTCTGGAGGAGGCGGCAGTTCCCGACTGTACGGGCGGGCATACCGCCTATCGCGAGTGTCGCTGGCTAAGACGCCACAGCGTCGAAGACACCCGGCGGTACAACTCGCCGATTTCCCAGTGCGGCGCCAACATGATCGTCCTGCTGTCGGACGGCGCTCCCTCCAAGAACGGTGTCGACTACGGGAGAAAATGGAGCAATGGAAACGCTCGGGGGCCGTCGAAAATACGCAATCTTATTGCGACGGGAACCAATGCGGTGATGACCGACTCCTCGACGCTGAGACTGACCAGGCACGATGTCGAATGCGCGGACTTGAGCGCCAGTATTTTCAACCAGTCGCCCAATAGCTACGTTTTTGGCAACTGCGGCCCGGAACTGGCGAATTTTCTGAGCACGGTCAACCAGATCCCGGGCGTCGAGGGAAGTACTGTCAATACTTACACCATCGGCTTCGGGCTGACCGGCACCGGCGCGGTGGAGTCCCAGAACTATCTTCGGTTGCTGGCCCAGGAAGGCAACGGCTTTTTCGCCGAAGCGGATTCCACCCAGACGCTGGTCGATGCCATGCGCGCCGCGATCGCCG
>DRPO01000408.1 GCA_011330835.1 Gammaproteobacteria bacterium
CCCCAGGGGCGGATCCATCGCCTCGATCTGGCGCTGGACGCCAAAAGCCATTTTGACCGAACCGGCGACCTGTCTGAATTTCTGCGCATCCATTTCGGAAAACGACAGCAGCAGAACAAAGAAACACATCAGCAGCGACATCAGGTCCGCAAAGGTCATGACCCAGGCGGGTACGCCGGCTTCGCACTCTTCTTGTGGTTCACACTCTTCTTGCACTTCTCTCCCCCTGCCCGGCGTCGGATAGCTAGCCGGAACTATGATTGTTGTTAGCCCGCATTTCTCACAGGATACGCGGATTCTCGCTTGGTCTTTGATTCCACAGCGGATTTTCTTCCTTCGGAAAGACAACCAGTATTCCACTCAGTCAGAAAATCCACCGTGAAATCAAATCCCTGCGCGAGAACCCCGCGATCCTGTGAGAAATGCGGGTTAGGGCCTTTCCGATTCCGGAAGACTCTTATTTCTTGGAATCCCGCTTTTCTTCCGGCAGATAAGCGACAAGCATCTGCTTCAATATTCTCGGGTTGGTTCCTTCCTGGATCGCCGCGATGGACTCCAGGATCAGTTTCTTGTTGAGCGTTTCCGAAGCAGACAGGCCGTTGAGTTTTTCCGCGATCGGCAAGGCAATTGCGTTGGCGATCACGGCGCCATAAAGAGTCGTCAACAGGGCCACCGCCATCGCCGGCCCGATACTCTTGGGATCGGACATGTTCGACAACATCTGCACCAGACCGATCAGGGTTCCGATCATGCCCATGGCCGGCGCGGCGTCGCCGATCGACTTGAACATTTTCGCGCCGGTCTTTTCGCGATCCAGCGATAGGTTGATCTCTTTCGAGAGCATCTTGTGGATCACGTCCGGGGCATGGCCATCAATACACATCCGAATGCCCATTTGCAGAAACGGGTCGGATATTTTCCGGCCCTCCAGCGCCAGCAGACCTTCCTTGCGCGCGGTGTCGGCCAACTCCACGGCCTCCTCGATCAGAACCTCGGGCGGGGAAACCTTGTTCATGAACGCCCGCATGGCGACCTTGAATGAACCCAGGAATTGCTTCAGGGAAACCTGCATCAGGGTCACCGCGAAGGTTCCGCCCACCACGATAACAAGACTCGGGATATTGACAAACATCCCCGCGCTGCCGCCGAGGATGATCGCTCCGATGATCACGCCAAACGCCGCGATGATTCCAATAAGAGTTGCTAGATCCACGAATGTTCTCCTTTATTATTGTTATCCAGACGCTCCCGATGCCTTGCACACCGAGCGCCAATGCCTGTTCCGTGGTATGCCAACGGCGTGCCAACTAGGAACCAGCGCCGCGCATCGCCGGACGAGCGCCATTTCCGGCGCCGCTGGCAAGCCCCCGGGAACAGGTTGACGTGAACCAGTCGTGACGGATCGGGAAGCCCGCTACAAACCGACCTCTTGCCACGCGGCAGTTTCTTGCCGCGCGCTCCGGCCATGACTGGAAACAATGATATTGGCCTCGGAAGGCCTGAGATCAAAGGTCATGCGTATCTGTTCCGCCGTCGCTCCCTGGCGCGCCATCCGGATCGCTTCGGCGATGACCTCGTCATCGTCTCCGGCCAGTTGCAGCGAGAATTCCCGCCGAACGCCATCGATCCGGTCTTGCAATTTTTCCAGCCGCTGTCGGTCGGCCCGCATTTCCGCGACCAGCGCCAGCAGGACCTTGCGCATGCCCAACTGATCCTTGCGGAACAACGCGAGAAAATAGCCGGTCACGACCAGCCCGGCGAACAGCAGAACCGCGACAGCGAATACGAGAACGGCAATCATCAGCCGCGACTCAGTTCGTCGACCCGGGCGCGAAGACGGGCCACCGCCTGCCCGTGGATCTGGCTGACGCGAGATTCGGAGACCCGCAGCACCGCGCCAATCTCCTTGAGATTGAGTTCTTCATCGTAATACAGCGACATCACCAGTTTCTCCCGCTCCGGCAATTCATCGATGGCCTGCGCCAGCAAACGCCCCAGATCGCGCTCATGCGCCACTTGCTCGGGCTGCATTTCGGAGGACTGTATTTCGCCGAAATCCTCGCCCTCGATCTCGCTCAATTCTTCCGCGCTGAGCATTTTGACGGTCGCGAGATCCTGGGCGATGTGGTGGTATTCCTCGATCGAAATCCCCATCTCCCCGGCAATCTCCCGATCCGTCGGCTGCCGTTTCAGCTTCGCCTGAACGCGGTTGATGGCGGCGGCGACTTCGCGCATCTGTTTGGCCGTCGAGCGAGGCGTCCAGTCCGAACCGCGCACCTCGTCAATCATGGCGCCGCGAATGCGGGTTCCCGCCCAGGTCTCGAACTTCGCGCCCTTGCCCGCCTGGAAGGACTTGGCCGCGTTCAGCAAGCCGATCATGCCGGCCTGGATCAGGTCATCGAGCTGAACCGAGGCCGGAAACCTGGCTTGCAGATGCAGGGCGATTTTCTTGACGAGCGGCGCGTACCGGCTCAGTACGTCCTCGTCATCGGTGTAATTCAACGCCAGCATGGATCGAACAATGCGTCAGGCCGCCGTGGTCTGGCTGACCAGGCGCTCGAAAAAGAACTCCATGCCGCCTCTGGGCGCCGTCGGCGCGC
>DRPO01000409.1 GCA_011330835.1 Gammaproteobacteria bacterium
ACACCGCCGCTCTTCTCCCGGCATCCACGAGCTGGGACTCCGGATTCGGCAAAGGCGTTAGCGCCTTCGGCTCGTCGGGCCGCGCCCGGCGTTGCCGGCATGTGATAGAATTCGCCGCATTGAAAATCGCGAATTCCATGGAGATCAACACCTATGGCGGGACACAGCAAGTGGGCCAATATCAAGCACAAGAAGGCGGCCAATGACAAAAAGCGCGGCAAGATCTGGACCAAGCTGATCCGGGAGATTACCGTTGCGGCCAAGGAGGGACAGACTTCCGACCCGGAGGCGCATCCCCGGTTGCGGCTGGCGGTGGAGAAGGCGCTCGGCGCGAACATTCCCAAGGACACCATCGAAAAGGCCTGCAAGCGCGGCGCCGGCGAGACCGAAGGGGCCAACTACGAGGAGGTGCGCTACGAGGGTTACGGCCCCAGCGGCGTCGCCATCATGGTCGATTGCCTGACCGACAACCGCAATCGCACCGTCGCCGAAGTCCGCCACGCCTTTTCCAAGATGGGCGGCAATCTCGGCACCGATGGCTCCGTGGCCTACATGTTCGTCAAGACCGGCATCATCAGCTTCGCCCCCGGCGCGGACGAGGACGCCATCATGGAAGCCGCGCTGGACGCCGGCGCGGATGATGTGGTGGCCAACGACGATGGCTCCATCGACGTGCTCACCGCCCCCGAAACCTATCAGGAGGTCAAGGAGGCGCTGGTCGCCGCCGGCCTCGAACCCGCCGCGTCCGAAGTCACCATGCGCGCCGACGTGCTCACCGAGCTGAGCGTCGAGGATGGCGAGAAGGTGTTGCGCATGATCGACATGCTCGAAGATCTCGACGATGTGCAGGAGGTTTTCACCAACGCCGACATCCCCGACGAAGCGCTGGAGGCGGCTGGTTGATCCGCATCCTCGGCATCGACCCCGGCTCCCGCATCACGGGATGGGGGATGATCGAGAGCGACGGACGCTACAGCCGCTATATCGACAGCGGCCATATCCGCGTCGATCGCGACACGCTGCCGGACAAGCTCGGCTTCATCTTCAGCGAAGTCGGCGCGGTCGTCGAACAGCACCGGCCCGCTGAAATGGCCATCGAGGAAGTCTTCGTCTCGCGCAGCGCCGGCTCCGCTCTCAAGCTCGGACAGGCGCGCGGCGCGGCCATCTGCGCCGGCGTCTCCCGCGACCTGGTCGTGGCCGAATATTCCGCCCGCTTCATCAAGCAGGCCGTGGTCGGCGCCGGCGGCGCGGACAAGACCCAGGTGCAACACATGGTCGGCATTCTCCTCAACCTCAGGGAAACCTTGCAGGCCGACGCCGCCGACGCGCTCGCCGTCGCCCTGTGCCACGCCCACATGCGCGAATCGCGCCAGCGGCTCGCCAATGCCGGAGTCCCCCAATGATCGGCCACATTCGCGGCAAGCTCATCGCCAAAAACCCGCCCACCCTGCTGGTGGACGTCAACGGCGTCGGCTACGAACTCGAAGCCCCCATGTCCACCATTTTCGACCTGCCGGAAACCGGGCGCGAAGTCACGCTTGTCACCCACTTTTACGTTCGCGAAGACGCCCAGATCCTGTTCGGCTTTCTCACCCAGGCCGAGCGTGGCCTGTTCCGGCTGTTGCTCAAGGTCAACGGCGTCGGCGCGAAAATGGCGCTGGCCATTCTCTCCAGCATGAATCCCGCCGAATTTCGCGGCTGCATCCTGGGCGGCGACCAGGCCGCGCTGATCAAGATCCCCGGCATCGGCAAGAAAACCGCCGAGCGCCTCATCGTCGAAATGCGCGACCGGCTCGAAAAGGAATCCGGCCTCGCCGCGCCCACCGCTCCCGGCGCGAAACCGGTCGCCGCCGACCCCGTCGCCGAAGCCACCGAAGCCCTGATGGCCCTCGGTTACAAACCCGCCGAAGCCAGTCGCATGGTTCGCGCCGTCCCCGCCCAGGGCTTGGGCAGTGAAGAAATCATCCGCCGGGCTCTCAAGGGCGCGCTATGAACCGCGACGACATCATCAACCCGACCCCCGTCGGCGA
>DRPO01000410.1 GCA_011330835.1 Gammaproteobacteria bacterium
AAGCATCGCGTGGCCTTTCACGAATCCGGGCATACGCTGGTGGCGATCACCGTCCCGACCGGCGAACCGGTGCACAAGGTGTCGATCATTCCCCACGGCGTCGCGGCGCTGGGCTACACCCTGCAACTCCCTGTCCAGGAGAAATTTCTCTCCACCGAACAGGAACTCAAGGATCAGATCGCCATCCTCATGGGGGGCCGGGTCGCCGAGGAAGTGGTCTTCGGCGATGTCTCCAGCGGCGCGGCGAACGATCTGGAGCGCGCTTCGGAGATCGCCCGTAACATGGTCAAGCGCCTGGGCATGAGCAAGAAACTGGGCGCGCTGACCTACGGCAAGCAGGAACAACTCGCCTTCCTCGGCGTCGCCAGCCAGGAGGAGCGCAACTACAGCGAGGAAACCGCTCGACTGATCGACGCGGAAGTGAAAGCCCTGATCGAGGAAGGCTACCAGCGCGCCAGGGAGATATTGACCAACAAGCGGGATTTGCTGGATCGGCTGGCGAAAGAACTCGAAACCCGGGAAGTGCTGAGCGGCGAGGAAGTCATGGCGATCGCCGGAGAAGCAAAAGACGAGGCGTGACGCGCAAGGCCAGCGAATATGGATAAAGAGACGCCCCGCAAGAAAAGTATCGCCCTCGCGCTGGGCAGCGGCTCCGCGCGCGGCCTGTCCCATATTGGCGTGATCAAGGCGCTCCAGGAAGCCGGCATCGAGATCAGTCAGGTCGCCGGAACCAGCATGGGCGCGCTGGTTGGCGCGGTGTTCGCGGCTGGCCGCATCGAGGAACTGGAGCAGGCCTATCGCCAGTTCGACTGGCGCAAGATCGCGGGGCTTTTCGATGTGGTGTTTCCCAAGTCGGGTTTGCTTGATGGCCGGAAGGTCGCCGAATTTGTCCGGAGTTTTATCGACGCCCCCGATATCAGGTCGCTGGAGATACCGTTTTGCGCGGTGGCCACCAACCTCGAAACCGCCCAGGAGGTGATTATCGACCACGGCGAAGTGGTCGATGCGGTGCGCGCCAGCATCTCGGTGCCCGGCATTTTCACGCCGGTTCGGCGCGAGGGCGCGTTACTGGTGGATGGCGGCCTGATCAATCCGGTGCCCGTGTCGGCGGCGCGAGCCAGGGGCGCGGATATCGTCATTGCCGTGGACCTGAACCACGACATTGCCGACAAGCGCCCCGTGCTGCCGAAAAAGAACCGGGAAAAGGAAACCGCCTCGCCCTCGCGCTGGCAGTTGTTCGGCGGCGAATACTACGAGGAGATCATGGAGCGCCTGAACCAGAGTTTCCGCTCGATCCAGTCGCCGGCCATCGAACAGTTCCGCGCTCGCTTCAACAAGGAACCCTTGCCCGGGATTTTTGATATTCTGCTCTCATCGGTGAACGTGATGGAAACGCAGATCACCCAAACGCGGCTGCGAATGGATCCGCCCGAGGTGCTGATCCAGCCGCCGCTGGGACATATCCGCTTTCTGGAGTTCGATCGCGCCGACGAGATCATCCAGATTGGGTATGATGAGGCCCGATCGGCGCTGGAAAAATCGGGACTGGCTCAAGGGGGAATCTGAAGATGACAATGAATTTCTGGCTGGGCGCGGCGCTGCTCGCCGCCTCGATCCTGGTGCTGTTTTTCCAGCAACCGCTGGGAGAAATACTCGGCATCGGGGTGATGGCCCCGTGGATGATCCTCGGCGCGGCGGGCATCTATCAATAGTTTCATATATTTTCGCGGCTCAGTCGGTGCGTGCCGACTGTTCCCTCTGAGAGGGTTAGGGTCTCCACGAACAAATCCCACCAGCTCGCCCCCAGTCCGTCATTCCGGGCTGAGTGGAGCAAAGACCCGGAATCCAGAGCGAGGCGCTGGATTCCCGCTTTCGCGGGAATGACGAAGAGGTTCGGCGATGGAGTGAAACGCCCACCGCAACCCTTCCCACAAGTGTGGTTGGGGGCATTGCGACGCGCTTATCTCGGGACACAGAGTGCGGGTACTTTTGCAACTATTGATACATGATGGGGAAAGACCGGGACAATGACCAAAACCCGACGATCTGGAACCCGACGATGTTCAGATCCAGCTGTATGCCGACGAACAGGCTTCACGGTTCGCGTCATCCCGCATCACCCGGGCGTTGCGATACCGCTCGAAAGCCAAAAAATACTTTGGCAGCGTTGACCGCAAAAAAGC
>DRPO01000411.1 GCA_011330835.1 Gammaproteobacteria bacterium
AAGCGGGAATCCAGCGCCTCGTTCTGGATTCCGGGTCTTCGCTCCACTCAGCCCGGAATGACGGATAGGGGGCGTTGGGGTCGGTCCTGGAGCCCTCACCCTCTCAGAGGGACCAGTCGGTACGCACCGACTGAGCGCGACAATATATGAAACTATTAACATCTACCCGCCCTTGGGGCGAGGCGTGTTGTGTATGCCGGCTAACCGTCCTGCGCGATGAACTCGACGCGCCGGTTCTTGGCTCGACCTTCCTCGGTCGCATTGGAAGCGACAGGCTCTTCCTCTCCCTTGCCCGCATAGCGCATGCGTTCGGGATCGACGCCCTTTCCAACCAGGTAACGCGCCACGGACTTGGCCCGACGCAGTGAAAGATCCTTGTTGTAGGCCGCGCTGCCTTGATTGTCTGTATGGCCCACGATGATCACCCGGACGCTGGGATAACGATTGAGGTCCTCGGCGACCCGGTTGAGAATGGTCTTGGCCTCGGAAGTCAGGCGATCGGAGTTGGTATAGAAGTTCACACCCTCCAGCACGCCGGTAAAGTGATCAACCAGCGGACAACCGTCGCTGTCCACCTTGACGCCTTCCGCCGTGTTGGGACATTTGTCGTTGGGGTTCAGCACGCCGTCGCGATCGCGGTCGATGGCGCAGCCCGAGCCATCGACCTGAGTGCCGACAGGCGTATCGGGACATTTGTCCTGCGGGTCCAGCACGCCATCGTTATCGCTATCCTTCGGCGGTTCGGGCGCGGGAGCGGGTGGCGGCGGCGGGGGCGGCTCCACAACCGGCGCCGGAGGTGGTTTTGGCGCGCCGAATCGCTTGATGGCGCTCAACGAGAGCAACTGGGCGTCGGTATCGAAGAACTGGTATTCGCCGCGCAGCGATACGCCGCCCTTGAACTGTTTCTCCAATCCCAGCCCGGCGCTCACCTGGGCGTCCTTGACCTCTTCAAAGGGAATATTCGAACTGCTGGAATCGACATTGCTCGCGCCGATCTTGGCGAAGGCGGAAAACCCGCGCTTGTTGTGTGGAAAGTAAAGCAGGCCTTCCAATCCAAACGAGGTGTAGTCGATCTGGCCATTGGTTGGCCCGGACAGGTCGGCGACGCCGAGATCGGCGTAATAGCCTTCCACGGAGAAATGGTCGGTCAGGTCATAGCCCAGCAGCACCTTGAATCCCAGATCGGTATTGTCGTCCACATGATATGACGTGCCGTTCTCGTCGGGATCGACCAGCGACTGCCCCGCGCCCAGACCGAAATAGACAGCGCCCTGCTGCGCCTGGGCGGGGCCGCCGATCAGCGCAACGCCGCCCACCGCCGCGGCGACCGCGGTCGCGACGCGACGCCTGCGCAGCCAACCGGCGAGGCCCAGCAAGCCCAGCATCGGGAAGCCCGCGGCGCCCACGCCGCCATGGAGATCGGTCTGGACCCGACCGCCGGTTTCCGGCGCGACCGCCGTCTCCCGAACGCGAGGATCGGTCTCGCCGGGATCGACCTGGCCGTTGTGATTGGCGTCCTCGATGCCGTCGATCTTGCCGTCGCCATCGGTATCCTTCTTCAGGGGATCGGTGGGCGTGGGTTTGCCGTTGATTTCGACATCATCGTTGAGACCATCGCCATCGGTGTCCCTGAGCAAGGGGTCAGTGCCTGTTCCGCCCTGGCCGGCTTCCTGACCGTCGGTCAGATTATCCCCATCCGTGTCGGGATTCAGCGGGTTCGTGCCGATGCCGTCCCGCCCGGTTTCCTGACCATCGAGAAGACCATCGTCATCGGTATCCTCGTCGAGCGGATCGGCGCCGATCGCTTTCTCGAACTCGTCGGACAGGCCATCGTTGTCGGAATCCTTGGTGGTCAGAACGCCAACGCCTTTCAGGTTGGCTGTCGCGGAATCCTCGTTGGCCTGAACCAGCAGGGTCGCGCTGAAGACGCCCGCCTCGGGCGGTTCGAAAGCCACCGTGACCTGGCATTTTTCGCCCGCCGCCAGCGTGTCGACGCAGGTCGAGTCGGTGATATCGAACAACGCCGGGTTGCTGCTGCTGACCGTCAACCCGGTCAATGGCTTGCCGCCACTGTTCTCGATATCGATCTGCTTCGTCACCGCGCCGGTCTCGGTCTGGACCTCGCCAAAATCGATGCCATCGGCGCCAACGCCCGCCATGGCGACCTCGCCGGGCGGTATGGCCGCGCCTTCTCCGGTCAACGTCACGCTAATATCGCCATTGTTGGACGGGATGGTGATCGTTTCACTCTGCGCGCCTTCGACGCCTTCAGCCGGCGCGAACGCGACTTCGATGAGGCAGTTCTCGCCTCCCTCCAGAGTTACGCCATTACAGTTGTTGGAAATGACAGTGAAATTGGTGAGATCGGCGACAACATCGCCAACGGTGGTATCCAGATCGCCGACATTCGTCACGGTGATCACCTGGCTGGGCGAAGCCTCTCCGCCGGCCAGCGTACCGAAATCCAGCGTCGCGGGCGTCACTTCCAGCGCGCCGGGCTTGCCGATCGGGGCGCACTGTTTCAGGCTCAGCGCGGTGGTGGCGAGATCGTCGCCGGCGGTGTTATCGACATTGTGATCCACCAGCGCCAGTTCGATGTCGGCCGCCGTAGCGGTAAAGGTCGCCTCAAAGCGATTCCAGTTGTCAGGCGCGTCTTCCTCGGCGGCCAAATCGCCAAAAATGGCCGCGCCATCGACCTCGCCACTGATGATCGGCTTGGCCGGCAAGCCGGAGCCCACCTTGATCGCGTTGGAATAGTAGCCGGAGAAGACATAGGTCTCGCCCGGCGTCAGGCCGGTCACATCCTGGATCCAGTAACGCATGGCGTCGGAACTGCCGTTGCCGTTGGAATACAACCAGGTGCTGGAAGGCTCGACGCCATTGGCGGGATCGCCGGGAAACGGTTGCTGATCGACAATACCGAAGCCCTGAATGGCGCCTTCAATGGTCGCCACCCCGTTGTCGGAGGGAATCGCATTGGCCGCCTTGACCGGAATGCCGCTGCGCCATCCGTCCAGCCCCACAAAAGCACCATTGGCGATCAACTCCGCGCCGGTGGGCTCCTGTCCCGCCGGACAGCCCAACTCAGCCTGGGCGGTTCCCGCCAGCAAGGCCGCCGCCCCCAGAATACTCATGGACAATGCGCGGCGGACGCCACGATTGCGCTGCCTGAACATCAGGCCTTGTTTGTTTGTCATCGGTTCCACTCCTCAGTCGTTCAGATCACCGGGTAATCGGCTGGGCCGCGCCAAGCACTTGACCACGGCCAAAGCTAAGCTGGATTACTGACCCGTAAATATAACACGTTGGAGGGGATATTCAATGTTTTTTAAAAGGTTTACATTTTAAGCTTTTGATTTTCTGGACTGACAGCAGGCTACCCTTGTTGGGTTCTATCCACGCGCCATCAGATAAGCTTTTTCGGAAATCTCCTCCCAGCGCATGACCTTTTCACGGAACGCGCGATAGGACTCATAGATCTTTTTCGCCTGTTCGCTGCCGGCGGCGACTTCCGCCACGACTTCGTCGGACAGGGTTCTCAGGTTCTCGATAACATCGTCCGGCAACTTGCGCACATCGACCTTGTGCTCGTCCACCAGCTTGACCAGCGCGTCGTTGTTGCGGGCGATGTATTCGGCGAGCATGTCCTGGTTGGCGACGCGGGCGGCGTTGAGCACGATGCTTTGCAAATCCGAAGGCAGGGCGTCGAAGGCTTTCTGGTTGACGAAGCACTCCAGTGTGGTGCCGGGCTCGTGCCAACCGGGGTAGTAGTAGTATTTGGCCGCCTTGAACAGGCCAAAAGCGAGATCGTTGTAGGGGTTCACCCATTCGGTGGCGTCCAGCGCGCCGGACTGCATGGCGGTGAACAACTCGCCGCCAGGCAGATTGACCGGCGTGCCCCCCGCGCGTTTGAGCACTTCCCCGCCGAGACCGGGAATCCGCATCTTCAGACCCTTGAGATCGTCCAGCGAGTTGATTTCCTTGTTGAACCAGCCGGCCATCTGGACGCCGGTATTGCCCGCCGCCATCGGCGCGAGGCCAAACGGCTTGTAGGCTTCGCGCCAGAGTTCCATGCCGCCGCCGTGGTACAGCCAGGCGTTCATTTCGTCCGCCGTCAACCCGAACGGGACGGTGGAAAAGAACTGTAGCGCCGGGTTTTTGCCTTTCCAGTAGTAGGCTGAGCCATGTCCAAGTTCCGCCGCGCCCTTGGAAACCACATCGAAGATTTCGAACGCCGGCGCCATTTCGCCCGCGCCGTAGACCTTGACGCGGATTCTGCCGCCAGACATGTCCTCGATCGTTTTGGCCAGAAAGTTGGCGCCCGTGCCCAGGCCGGGGAAATTCTTCGGCCAGGTGGTCACCATTTTCCACTCGATCGGCCTGGAGCTGGCCGGCGCGGCGGCGCTTTTCGCGGCATCGGTCGGTCCGCAATCCGCGGGCTTTTGCTGGCAACCGGCGGTGGCGACGGCGCCCAGCGCCAACGAACCGGCGCCGACTTTTGAAATAAACTCTCTTCTTTTCATGCTGGTGTTTCCTGTATGGAAGTCAGAACCCGATAAGTTGTTGGAACGAGTATTTGGAGATCAATCATACTCGCTGTCTTTCCAATGACGAATCTCGGCGAATATCTCGCGATAGGTTGAGACGCCGGGACGCCGACGACGGGCCGCGGCCTTGACGGCGTCCGTGTCGCAACGCAAAAACGGGTTGGTCGCCAGTTCCAGTTGCAATGTCGAGGGCACGGTGGGCTTGCCCGCCTCCGCCAGCGCCAGGGCTTGCCGGTCGCGCTCCGCGATCGCCGGGTTGTCCGGCTCGACCCATTTGGCGAAACCGAGATTATCCACGGTGTACTCGTGGGCGCAATACAGCAGGGTCTCCTCGGGGAGCCGGGCGATTCTCGCGATGGAATCCGCCAGCGACTCGATGTCGCCATCGAAAACCCGTCCGCAGCCGGCGGCGAAGACCGTATCCCCGCAGAACAGCGCGCCATGACCGAGGTAGGCGATATGGCCGGCGGTGTGGCCCGGCACATCCAGGACATCAAAGGCCAGCTCCGGCGCATCGAACGTCACCCTGTCCCCTTCGCCCAGCTTGTGGGTCACGCCGGCGATGCGCTCCTTCGCCGGCCCATAGACCGGGATGCCGGGATAGCGCGACGCCAGCCGCTGAATCCCGCCGGTGTGGTCGCCATGGTGATGGGTAATGAGGATGCCGTTCAGCCCCAGGTCATGCGCATCAAGGTAACGTAGCACCGGTTCGGCGTCGCC
>DRPO01000412.1 GCA_011330835.1 Gammaproteobacteria bacterium
CGACATTCCCGCGCCCCCATGCGCCATTTCCGCATTCCCACGCGCTCCATGCACGCGCTCCTCTCCCCCTCATTCACCTCAACCCATCGGCCATTCCCCCCTCAACCCATCCGTCATTCCCCCCCCCTCAACCCATCCGTCATTCCCCCCCCCTCATCCCGTCCGTCATTCCCGCGAAAGCGGGAATCCATCGAGCCTCGCTGTGGGTCATACCAAGTCTCCCGATGTTTTCCCAGCAATCATCGTCGGGTGTCCATGATTCGAAATTCTGAACTCCCTTACCGGCAGGGAGGATGCCGGCGCTCCCGGTCGGGCGTTGCGGGCGGCTTCGAATGGCTTGATGCGCCTTCGGGTTGTCAGGCCCGTGGGGTATCAGCGCCGGGTAATGCGGAAGGGTATTTGACAAAGTTTAGGGTGACAACTACAGTCTAGTCACTCTAGTCAGAATATTGGGCGGCGTTATGAAAGACAGTACCTGGCAGTTACAGGAGGCAAAGAGCAAATTCAGCCAACTGGTTGAAAGGGCCATGCGCGAAGAACCACAAATCGTGACAAAACACGGGAACAAGGCGGTGGTGGTGCTGTCGTTCGAAGAATACGCAAAGCTCACCCGGCCCAAAACGAGCCTGGTGGAGTTTTTGAGAACCTCTCCCCTTGCGGAAGCGGGCCTTGACATCACCAGAAACAAAGAGACGCCAAGAGAGATCGATTTATGAAATTTCTTTTGGATACCTGTGTGATTTCCGAGGTGATCAAGCCGAGGCCAAATCAGCAAGTCATCCAATGGTTGCAAGAACAGGAAGAGAATGACCTCTACCTTAGCGTCCTCACCTTTGGAGAAATTGAAAAAGGCATTGAGAAATCGGTCAGCGAAGCGAGAAAAGAGAAATTGAGGCTTTGGGTCGAGGAAGACCTGAAGCGGCGGTTTGCCGGGAGAATTCTTCCAATCGATCTGAAGGTCGCCGCCCGATGGGGAGAGGCGCGGGGGAAATCGGAATTGACGGGCAAGCCGCTACCGGCGATCGACGGGTTGATCGCGGTGACGGGGCTGGTGAACCATTGTGTTGTGGTCACGCGAAATGTTTCGGATATGGAACAAAGCGCGGTGGCGCTGTTGAATCCCTGGGGCGAGGACGCATAACCTGTCTGGGGATCAGCGCCGTAGCGCGTTGGCGGATCCCGGCGTTCGCCGGGATGACGTCATGCCTGTTGAGATCCGATAAGCCGGGTAGTTTCTTTCCGCCGGATCTCGTCCACGAGGTTGCGAGAAGTATACTGGGCCCCCCAGGCGGGGCTAAAGCCCCGATTCCTGTCTGCCGCATCCTGCGAGAAATGCGGGACTTTAGTCCCGCCTTCGGGATCCGCTTGTCAAACCAGTCCGATATATCCGGGCGGCGTGAAGTCTGGAAAGACTTGGTCGATCGCGGGGTTGCCGAGACGCTTGTCGACGATTTCCGCCAGTACGGTGCGGTAGTCGGTGGTGATCGCGAGGTCGCCGGGGCCGGAAAGCTGGCTTTCGCTCAGGCCGGGCCAGTCGGCGAAGACCTGGCCGCCGTTGATGCCTTTGCCGATGACGTACAGGGCGTTGCCGTGGCCGTGATCCGTGCCGCCGGAGCCGTTGGCGGCGACACGGCGTCCGAATTCGGACATGACGACGATGGTAACGCTGTTCATCCGCTCGCCGAGGTCTTGCCAGAACGCGGCCAGCGAGGCGGAGAGGTCGGGCAGCAGCTCGGCGAGACGGTTGGCCTGGTCGGCGTGGGTGTCCCAGCCGCCGAGGTCGAGGCAGAGCGCTTCCGCGCCCACGCCGGCCTTGATGAGTTGGGCGGCTTGCAGCATGTTGGCGCCGAACGGGCTGTCCGGGTAGCTTGCGCCGTTTTCCGCGCTGTATTGGGCGGGATTGGCGGCTTCGAGCTGGTCGATCGAGTCGAACGCCAGCTGGCCCTGGTTGTCCAGCCATTGGTCGCCGAGGTAGAGCGCTTGCAGCGAGGCGGCGAAGGCGTCGCCATTTCGGCCCCGGACGTGGATGCCGTAGTTCGAGACGTCCTTGATGGCGGAGACGCTGTTTTCGCCGCGCAGCGATTTCTGGATCTTGCCGCCGATGGCGATGCCGCGAAAGGGGGAGTCGCTGGCGCTGTTGTTGCTGGAGAGGTGTCGTCCGACCCAGCCGTTGGTGAGCGATTTGTCATCCGGCTTGCCGCTTTCCATGTAGTTTTGGGCGTCGAAATGGGAGTGCGAATCGCTGGTCAGGCCGGTGGCGTGGACGATGGCCAGGTCGCCGCTTTCCCAAACGGGCAGCAGGGCCGACATGGCCGGGTTCAGGCCGAAAAAACCATCCAGATCGATTGCGGCTTCCGGGTCGGATCCGGGGCGGGGGACGGCCAGCTCGCCGCGTTGGGCGTAGTAGTCCTTATCGCCATGCGGGACGGTCATGTGCAGGCCATCGGCGGCGCCGCGCAGAAAGACGCAGACCAGTACGCCATTGGCCGAGGGTTCGGCGGCGCTGGCGAGTTTTATCGATGCGGGCAGCGCCAGCAATGCGCCGGAAGAAAGCAGAAATTCACGTCGTGTTAAACAGTCATGGTCAGATCCTCCGTTACTGCCATTGAAAATAGGGTGACGCCAGCATCAGGGCCGAGACGCCAGCGGCGGTCAGCGGCAGTCGTC
>DRPO01000413.1 GCA_011330835.1 Gammaproteobacteria bacterium
AACAGCGCCTTGGTGGCCGACAGCCGCATCTGTTCGATGTGTTCGTTGATCGACGCGTCCTTCTCGATATAGGTGTCGCTGGCCGGCACATAGGCTTCCGGCTGGTAGTAGTCGTAGTAGGAGACGAAATATTCCACCGCGTTGTTGGGGAAGAATGATTTCATCTCGCCGTAGAGCTGGGCCGCCAGCGTCTTGTTCGGCGCGAGGATGATCGCCGGTCGGTTGAGCCGGTCGATGACATTGGCCATGGTGAAGGTCTTGCCGGAGCCGGTGACGCCCAGCAGAGTCTGCGCCGCCAGGCCGCTTTCGATGCCGTCGATGAGGCCAGCGATGGCGGTCGGCTGATCGCCCGCCGGCTCGTAGTCCGTCACCAGTTCAAAAGGTTTCTTCATGGGAACAATTACTTTAGAGTAGAGCGGTCGTTACCTCTGGATATGGACGCCAACCATGAGCCTATTGTCCGACCGCGTCCAGCGCGTCAAACCATCCGCCACCCTGGCCATCTCCGCCACCGCCAACCAGTTGCGCCGCGAGGGGGCGGACATCATCAGCCTGAGCGTCGGCGAACCCGATTTCGACACGCCCGATCACATCAAGGCCGCGGCCATCGCCGCCATCGAGGCCGGGAAGACCAAGTATACCGCCGTCGATGGGACGCCCGAACTGAAACAGGCGATCATCGACAAATTCAAGCGCGACAACGGCCTCGACTACGCCGCGAACCAGGTGCTGGCCTCCACCGGCGGCAAGCAGTGTATCTACAACCTCTGCCAGGCGCTGCTGAACCCTGGCGACGAAGTCATCATCCCGGCGCCCTACTGGGTCTCCTATCCCGACATGGCGCTGCTGGCCGAGGCCGAACCGGTTATCGTCTCCGCCGGCCAGTCGCAGCATTTCAAGCTCTTGCCGGAACAGCTCGAACAGGCCATCACGCCGCGCACCCGCCTGCTGTTCATCAACAGCCCGTCGAACCCCACCGGCGTCTGCTACAGCGAGGCTGAACTGCAAGCGCTCGGCGAGGTGCTGCGCCGCCACCCGGAGATCATCATCGCCACCGACGACATGTACGAGCACATTCTGTTCGGCGGCAAGCCCTTCTCCAACATCGTCATGGCCTGCCCCGACCTGTACGATCGGACCGTCGTGCTCAACGGCGTCTCCAAGGCCTACGCCATGACCGGCTGGCGGATCGGCTTCTGCGGCGGACCGGCGGAGCTGATCGGCGCGATGAAAAAGGTTCAGTCGCAAAGCACCTCCAACCCCTGCTCCATCGCCCAGGCGGCCGCCACGGAAGCGCTCACCGGCGACCAGTCCTGCATTGAAACGATGATGCAAGCCTTCGAGCAACGCCATGCCTACGTCAGCCAGACGCTGGACGCGATGGACGGCGTCGCCTGCCTGCCCTCCGACGGCACGTTCTACAGCTTTCCCGACGCCAGCGAAGCCATCGCCCGGCTGGATGGCGTCGACGACGACATCGCGCTGGCCGACTATCTGTTGAAAAAGGCGGAAGTCGCCGTTGTCCCTGGCTCCGCCTTCGGTCTGGCCGGCCATTTCCGCGTCTCCTACGCCACCAGCATGGAGAATCTGGAGACCGCGCTGGCGCGCATCGCGGACGCTCTGGGCGGCAAATAACGGGATCCATCCCTGGGAGAGCTTATATCGATAACACGCAACCCACTGATAAACAAACAGAAACTATCCGAAAAATGCTTCTGCGAAAATATTCCGCCTCAATCCGCGAAACTGAGACCTGAATCTATTGACCGATCCCGAGTGAATCTATATGATTCCCGACCTCAATTCCCCGGTAGCTCAGTCGGTAGAGCAGTTGACTGTTAATCAATTGGTCGGTGGTTCGAGCCCGCCCCGGGGAGCCATATTTCAAAAGCCTGCCATCGCGCAGGCTTTTTTTATACATCTCCCGACCAGGAATACCCCATCCCCCCATCCGTGAACCATCGCCGATTCCCGCGTAATTCCTCGCGTTTCGTTCCACTATCGCCCACGCCCGTCTTTTCCAGGGTGCTCCGGATCCGTCCGACATGATTGAATCCTCGACTGCGCTGCCCGCGCATGTCCATTCAGAATACAACAACAAGGAGCAAAGGGAGTCATGTCGTACAAATCCATTCTGAAAGCCGGTTTTGGCGCCGGCCTGATCATGCTGATGGTGTTGGCCTCCGCCAATGGCTACGCCGCCGACAAGCCACGCAATGTCGTGGTCAAGATCGCGCCGGATATCCCATCCGTGGTGATCAACCACCGGGGCATCCCCGTCGAGGTCAAGCGAATCCAGGATACGTCCAACAAACTGGTGGATGATTTCTCCAAGACTTCACGCCCCTGCCCGCCGTTCTGCATTCATCCGATTCAGGCCGCCAAGGGCGTGCGAACCATTGGTGAAATCGAGTTGCTGGATTTCGTCAGCAACGAGGTCGCCAACAAGACGGGCTTGCTGATCGATGCGCGGATGCCCAAGTGGTACAACAGTGAAACCATTCCGGGCGCGATCAATCTGCCCTTCATCATCTTTTCCAAGAAAGGCAAGTCGCTGAACCGTATTTTCGAACTGCTGGGCGCGAGAAAAACCGACCATGGATACGATTTCAGCAAGGCGAAGAATCTGGCGCTGTTCTGCAATGGCCCGTGGTGCGACCAGTCCCCCCGCGCGATCAGAGCGCTGATCGCCGACGGCTATCCACCGGAAAAACTGAACTATTACCGGGGCGGCATGCAAATGTGGAAACTGTTTGGCCTGACGACGGTGCTGCCGAAGTCCAATATGGTTTCCAAAAAATAAACGCGGAGAAACAAACCATGTCATTTATCAAGAGCAAGGTGTTCGGCGCGTTGATCGTTTTCAACCTGATCATTTTCGGCGCGCTGTACCAACATTCCCGCGACGGAGGCGACGAACCGTCACTGGCGACCTCTCCGCCGCCAGCCGGGCCTGACGTCTCTGGACAAACGGATGTCGCAACGCTGGAAACCCTCTCGAGGAGCAACAAACCTGTCCAGCAAGAAGCTCCGAAAGAGGAGGAACTCCCGGACGAACTGGCGGCCATGTTCGAAACCGCCCTGGCCGACTTGGGATCCATCGACGAAAATGATTCCGCCTACGTGGACGCGCTCAATGGCGCCGCCAGCATCCAGGTCAAACACGCGGACCATCTGAACAAGGTCGACCTCAGCGCCCTGTCCGTAAAAGCCGCGCGCCAGCCGGGAGCGTCCCTGGAAGATCAATTGAGTTCAATGGCGCGGAACCTGGTTGGAGACATCGCCAGCAAGTCCGAGAAAACCTACATTTCGGCCCTTGATCGGGAAGCCCAGGTGCGCCGCAACGAGGTGCGTCTGATCAAGGTCGTTGCCGGCGACACGTTGTGGAAAATCGCCCAGCGCGCCTACGGCAACGGCAACCTCTACCAGAAGATCTACAAGGCGAATCCTCACATCCGCAATCCCGACATGATCGAGGTCGGCGAAATGTTGCGCGTTCCCCTGTAGTTCCGACAGCGGCTCGGATGCCTTCCGAGCCGCTTTCCCACCTTGCGCCGCGAGTGGAAAATCCGTTGTTTCCTCGCTCGATCCCTGACGCGCCATTCAAGCCGAGAGATGGCGCGTCTCCCTCACCCACTGTGACCGTTTTCCTGATTTGCCCGCGTCAAGATCGGACAGTTCCCCCGACTACGCCTGAATAACCATCAGTTCACGGAACCCGACCCCGTTCGTCGTCTAATCTGACCGCACAGACAGTTCGTTCTGAACAAAGAACAAAAACAAAAGGAGGAAAATGAAATGTTGTCTATGCCCTGGTATGCGTGGTTCTACCTAATCCTGATCAATTTTGTCGCTTTTCGCGTGGTCAACAGCTCCATGGAAAACAGGGAATACGTCTATGGCCTGTTCGAATCACTGTTTTTTCTGGCGCTGCTGGTCATCACCTGGTCCTGGTGGATGCCCGATTTCCGGACCATGCTGGGGGGCTGGTTCCTGCTCGTCAGCGGATACGCGATCGGCTACGCCCTGTTCGAGGCTAGCTACTACACCCACCTGCTGCTAATCGAGCAGCGAAAGCGCCGCAACGCCGTTGCCAATCCAGGCGTCAAGTTCAAAATGGAGCCGAAGCAGAAGGCGGGCATTTCCCGCGAAGTGCTGGACCTTGCGATCTATTTCGCCTTGCTGAGCCCGTCAGTGGTCATGGGCGTCGTCATCGGTCGCTCACTGATCGAGCAAATGATGGTGGGGAGCCTGTAGTCGCGGGACCGCGCCCTATTCGCCCCGCGACGTGCGTTTCCACTCGGCGCCCTTGCCCGCGAATTTCAGGATCGCGGGCAGCTTGCCGAGCTTCCAGAGCATATAGAACGGAGCGCTGAACAACGCCTTCCAGTCATCAAGGGTCGCGCGTCCGAGAATCAGCGCGATCACGATGTGCGACACGATCAGCAACAATGCGAAAACGCCATAAATCATGAGTCCGCCGGAACCGGCGAGCCAGGCCACCAGCAACAACATCAGCAAGGCGCCGACGTGGTAACTCAACGGCAATAGAAGAAGCTCCAGCAGCGGCTCGATCAGCGCCGGGCGTCGGCGGACGAAAATGTCGCGCAGCAATTTTGGCGTCTGATCCAGGACCATTCTGAAACGGCCGCCCTCCCAACGCTCGCGCTGCGAGCGCGCTTCCTCGGCGGTGACCGGCATATCCGACCAGACGCTGGCGTCGGGCTCGAATTCCACGATTCGACCCGAGCGCACCAGCCGGATGTGGTATTCGAGGTCTTCGACGATCGAAAAACTGTCGTAGGGAATCTCGGCCAGCGTCGCGCTGGAAAGCGCGAACCCGTTACCCAGAATGCCGCAGGAAAATCCGGCCTGTTGACGCGAAAGCGGTCGCAGGTAGTTGAACGCCAGAAAAGCGATATGCATCAGCCGGGGCCGCCGCCCCATCTCTGGATTCCCCACCCGATACGCGGTCTGCACCGCCGACGCGCCCTTCCCGAAACGCGCCCGAAGGGCGTCGAGAAAGTTGGCGTCCACCCGGGTATCGGCATCGACAACGACCAGAGCGTCATAACCCCCGTCGAGCAACTGGCTGAACGCAAAGTTGAGCGCATACCCCTTGCCGCGCCGCTGCTCGTCATGACGCTCCAGCACGGTGCACCCCGCCTCGGCGGCGATCTCGGCTGTCCGGTCGGTACAGTTGTCCGCGACCACATGGATATCGCTGGCGGGTAGAGGATGGTCGCAAGCAAGCAGACTGGCGATGGTGTCGCCGATGCCGCTGGCTTCGTTGTGCGCGGGCGTTACGATCGCCAGCTTCACGGCGGCGCCCCCTCCGGAAGCTGGAAGATGCCGACGGGCCAGCAGTGCGGGAAACGTAACCAGGGCCAGCTCGATAACGCCTGGCAAGGTCGCGAGCATCAACGCCAGACCGATGATAAAAAGCAATCCATTCATAAAATCAGCGGCTTACCAAGACAGGTCGATCTTTGATGGCTGCGTGGTCACGCCGAATCAAGCGAAGCGAATCCAGCAATTACGCAGCCACCGGATTGATTCGGTACACGGCGCGCCAACCCGCCATCAGGGCTGGGGGGCGTACAAAGGCGTTGCCGGATCGGCGGTTGGGCGGATCGCGACGGGTCTCCCCGGCAATCAGGCTTGCTGCTGCTGAGCCTGAACTTCCTTGTGCACCTCGACCATATCGACTTCCCGAACCTTGCCGATCAGTTCTTCCAGCTGCGGCTCCTGCAGCATGCCAGCTTCGGAATAGAGAATGACCTTTTCGCGAAAAATCATCAGCGTGGGAATCGAACGAATCTGAAAAGAAGCCGCAAGCTCCTGTTCTTCCTCGGTATTGACCTTGGCGAAAACGATATCGTCATGCTTATCCGAAACCGACTCGTAAATCGGCCCAAAATTCCGACAAGGCGCGCACCAGGGCGCCCAGAAATCAATGATCACGATATCATTTCCAGTCACCGTGGATTCAAAGTTATCCTTGTTGAGTTCGACAGTCGCCATGGCTTCGATCCTGTAAAATCTGAAAAAAGAGGCGCGACTCTGCCATAGAAACGGCCTGATCGCCAGTATATGCCTCTTGCGATTGAGAATACCCCATTCAGGGTGCGCGGGTTTTCGTCGAGAGCAAGCCCAAAAACGCGGGCGTAGGGACGCTACGTCGCTGGCGGCATGAAAATGCGGGCCGAACGCTCCGGGTTATCCGCCGTCCCACAAACTGCCCAACGAAAACTCGATCGCGTCAAAAGGCGGCTGGCGAACAGGCGCATCGCCTTCCAGGCTGTCGAGAAGGAGCCAATGGGGTTTTTCATGAGAAGTATCGAGGACGTAGACCTCAAGGGTTTGCAGTTCGGGGTCGACCAGCCAGAGATGGTTGACGCCTTCGCGGGCATAGATGGGCATTTTCAGGACGCGATCCACACGGGCGGTGGAGGGTGTGAGAATCTCGCAGACCCAGTCAGGCGCCAGCTCGAACCAGGCGGCTTCGGGAAGGCTTGGCATACGCTCACGCCGCCAGCCAGCCAGATCGGGAACCAGGACATCGCCGCCAAGGTGCGGTTCGGGTTCATCCAGTATCCACCAGCCGCCTGGGCCTTCACCCCAGTGGTATGCGCCGCCAATGTTGCCGCCCAGCACCGAGTATGCCAACGCATGCCTTGGCGCCGGTCGGGGATGG
>DRPO01000414.1 GCA_011330835.1 Gammaproteobacteria bacterium
CTGAAATGCTACGGCGCCCGGGCGGATCTGGCCGAGGAAGGAGCCACCGCGGCGGTTCTGGAGGAAGCCAAGTCGCTCTGGCTCAAGGGCGGGTCGGTCGATGACGCCTGCGACCCGTTGTTCCAGCGACTGGAAAAACTCGGCGCGATCACCCCGACGCTACGCTGGCGGCGAATCGAGCTGGCCATGGATGCGGGCAATGTCTCGCTGGCCCGCTATCTCGCCAAAAAGCTGACCGGGCGGGACAAGAAGGATTTCACTCGCTATCTGAAAACGCACCGACAGCCCGAGGCGATGCTGGAAAAGGCTGTCCAGTGGAAGGATACCCCGAGAAATCGCAAGATCATCGCGCATGGCGTCAAGCGTTACAGCCGCGAGGACACCGTGGACGCCTGGCATCGCTGGCACCGCCAGTTCAAGCAGCATTTCAATTTCTCCGATGAGCTGATCATCGACGTGGAAAACCGTCTGATCCTCCGGGCCGCTTGGCGCCACCTTCCCGAAGCCTTCGACTGGTTCCAGATCATGCCCGGCGAGTTGCTCAATGATGAAGCGCGCGAATGGCGCGTTCGCACGGCGCTGCGGGCCCAGGACTGGGCGCTGGCCCGCGACTGGATCGATGCCTTGCCCCCGGCGAAACAGCGGGAGGAGCAATGGCGGTATTGGCGAGCCAGGGCCGACGAAGCGCTGGGCGAGACGGAAAAGGCGCGCCAGGCTTTTGAAAAACTGGCGACCGATACCAGTTACTACGGCTTCCTCGCCGCCGACCACATGGGCCTGCCCTATACGTTTACCAATGAGCCCGTCATCGACGAGGCGGCGCTGGAAAAAGTCAACAAGCTCGCCGCGCTGCCCGCTTTTCGGCGCGTCAAGGCGCTGTACTCGCTCGGTCGCGAAGGCGCCGCCTATGCCGAGTGGCGTTTTGAGATCGACAAAATGTCCACCGCGCAAAAACGCGTGGCGGCGCGTCTCGCCCACGACTGGGGTTGGCATTTCACCGCCATCGTCACCACCGCCCAGGCCAACCACTACGCCGATCTCGACCTGCGCTTTCCGCTGCTCTATCGCGACAATATCCAGCGCGAGTCCCGTCGCCTCAAGATCAGGCCCAGCCTGATCTATGGCGTCATGCGCCGGGAAAGCGCCTTCCGCGAAGCCGCTGTCTCCCCCGCCGGCGCGCTGGGACTGATGCAAATCATGCCCGCCACCGCCCGCATGATGACCCGCAAGCTCGGCATGAA
Source organism: Gammaproteobacteria bacterium (assembly GCA_011330835.1). Taxonomy (GTDB): domain Bacteria; phylum Pseudomonadota; class Gammaproteobacteria; order UWMA-0217; family UWMA-0217; genus HyVt-560. The sequence continues at coordinate 1,242 of DRPO01000414.1, forward strand.
ACGGGTCAGCCGTCGCGACCTGAAAAAGGCCAACACCAATATTCTGCTTGGAGCCAGCTACCTGCGGGAAGTGCTGGACAAGTACCAGAACAACGAAATACTGGCGACCGCCAGCTACAACGCCGGCCCGCAAAGCGTGCGCAAATGGCTGCCTGAAGACGCGCCGCTGCCCGCGGATATCTGGGTCGACACGATCACCTTCGACGAGACCCGGAAATACGTGAAGGCGGTGCATTTCTACAGCACCATCTTCGACTGGAAAACCGATGGTCGGGTGGATGTGAGGTTGAAGGATCGCATGACGCCGGTGGCCCCCGAGACTGGTGGAGCGTCATCGACCATGGCGCGACGCTGATGGCGGTTTTATCCCTGGGAGCGCCGGCATCCTGCCGGCAAAGGCGTTCGGTATTTCGTTGGGGCTCCGTTGTTTTCCGGTAAGCCAGTTTTGTGGCGGGTTTCGCGCCCGACATTGCTTAAAGACGTTCGAGCTGTCTGTCATGCCACCGCGATAGCGTCAACAGCGCCGCCACCGCGCCGATCAGGGCGAGGAACATGTCCGATTGCGTATCCCAGACGTAGCCCTGGGTTCCCAGGAACGCCGTGGCCCCTTCCCCGGAGAACACGGCGACCCACCATTCGATGAGTTCGTAGAATGCGCTGAGCGCCAGACAGAAGCAGACGATCAGGAAATTGCGCCAGCGCGCTCCGTTGATCACGCGCAGGCGAATGAGGATTTCGCGGGCAATCATGGCGGGGACGAAGCCCTGGACGAAGTGTCCGAGCTTGTCGTAGTTATTCCTTTGCAGGTGGAAGGCCTCTTTCAGGTCGTCGAATAGCGGGACTTTGGCGTAGGTGTAATGCCCGCCCACCATCAGGACGATGCAGTGCAGCAAGATCAGCGCATAGACCAGCGTGGTGAGCGGAAAGCGCCGCCGGGTCGCCGCCAGCGCCGCCAGGCCGGCCAGCGCGGGCGCGACTTCGAGAAACCAGGTCGGCCAGTCGTGCGGACGCCAGGCCGACCAGGCCAGCGCGACGCAATAGACAGCCAGCCAGAGAATGGCGCCAGCGGTGATGCGCCGTTGACTCATTTTACTTCGAGCAGCTCCACGTCGAAGATCAGCGTTTCTTCAGGGCCAGTCGCCCGCCCGGCGCCGGTCGTCCCGTAGCCCAGGCTGGGTGGGATGAAAAGCTGGTAGTGGGCGCCTTCGCGCATGAGTTGCAGACCTTCGGTCCAGCCCTTGATCACGCGGTTCAGCGGAAAGGTTATGGGCTTGTTGCGCTTGTAGGAGCTGTCGAACACCTCGCCATTGAGATGCCGGCCTTCGTAGTTGACGGTGACGCGGCTGCGCGGCCCCGGCTTCTTGCCGTCCTTGCGACCGGCCTTGATGACCTTGTATTGCAGGCCGCTGGCGGTGGTCTTGACGCCTTCCTTTTTCGCGTTC
>DRPO01000415.1 GCA_011330835.1 Gammaproteobacteria bacterium
GGTGAATTCCGGCGACTTTGAGTCGTCATGTAAGATGCGGCCTACCTCAAACGCCCCGCGCCAGCGGAGCGCCTCTTTGGGCGAAAATGGAGTGGTAGCGACCGAGGTGGTTCGTGTTTGGCGCTTTGTTAAAGCTTGATGAGCTTGTCATATTGTGTATGGCTCCTTGTGTATGGCTCCCAATCCAAAACCAAAGCAAGCCATCTTCTACTTCAACCGCCAATGCCCGATAACGGATTCCGATACGTACTGACCAATAGCGGCCGATTTTCTTGAAATGCGAGGACGGATGCTTTGGGTTCTCCTTAAGGATTGCGTAATTTCGGTCAGCCACCCGTTGCACAGGGGCTGGTAGTGTTTCGTAGGCAGACCAGAATGATGGACTGGCATAATGAATCATATTGTTCTTGATTTTCCTGCTTTATGGTCGGAAATAGCTGCATCAGCGAGAGAATCAAGCTTTCCATCCAGAGCATCCTTTTCAATTTGCATATCCCAAACGTCAGAATCAAATTTTTCGTACCAAGCACGAAATTTCCTCAGCTGTTCTTGTGGCAATTGCGTGATTGCATTTTCAATATCTTCTACGGTATTTACCATTTTCCATGACTCCGGTTTTTGTCTAACCGCTGATCGTGCCCGTAGCCCGAATTCCTGTTATTGAGCTTTGTCGCCTGTCCGAGAATCGGACTGTATTTGACCGGAACAAGATCGGTTGCTGTTGGAATCGTTACATAAAATATTCGTGCAATCAAGGCGTTAAGCTGTATCTTTGCAGGTTCGCATGTGATCCGGGCGGTGCGCGGTGGGGGGGCAGTGGAGCGGCGATTTCCCCGGCATGACTTGCATGGCCTGGGCTTGTGGTCGACGGCGTCAGGCGGAGGCGCCTGGCCGAGGGATTGGCAACCCCTTCAGGCTGTGATGCCATACGGATTTCGCGATCTACCCCATCAACTCCCGCGCCATTTTCTCCAGTCGTTTCGGCGATACCTTGTCCTTGACGCCCAGTTCCTGGGCGAACAGCGATACCCGCAATTCCTCGATCAGCCATCGGAAGCGCAGTGCTTCTCCGTCTGGTTCGCCGGCTTCCCGCAGTTTCTCCAGATGCCGCATCATCGGCTCCAGTTCGATTCTGCGCATGCGGTCCTTGTCGGGTTCGCGGTCGAGTTTTTCGAGGCGTTTTTCGATGGCGTGGAGGTAGCGGGGGAGGTCGCCGATGCGTTCGAAGGGGGTGTTGCGGAGGAAGCCGGGGTAGATGAGCTGGTCGAGTTGGGCCTTGATGTCGGCGGCGGCTTCGATGCGGTTTAGGGGGAGGTTGCCTTTGAGTTGTTTGCGGATGGCGGATGTCCGCTGGAGGATGGGGTGGAGGTGGGCGGCGATTTCGTTGGCGATCGGGGCGAGGCGTTGCTGGCCGGATTCGAGGCATTCGAGGAAGGCTTCTTCGGACCAGATTTCGGGGTGGTCGCCGAGGAAGGCCTGGCGGATGGCGGCGTCGATGAGGTCGTCCTTGAGGGTCTGGCAGTTGCCGATGCTGGAGAAGAGCAGGCAGAGTTGCTGGATGTCGGGGAGGTGGTGTTCGAGTTGGCGGATGGGTTGTTTGAGTTTGAGGCGCAGCAGTTTGAGCAGGCCGGCGGGCATGGCGCGGCGGGCTTCCTGTTCGGTGTCGAAGAGTTTGAGGGCGACGCCTTGCGGGGTGGCCTGGAGGGCGGGGTAGCGGCGGATGGTGTAGCCGTCTTCTTCGCTGTCGATGTGGCGCGGGAGTTCGCCGAAGTCCCAGTTGGCGATGTGGTCTTTTTCGAAGGCTTTGATGCGTTTCTTGCGGGGTTGTTTCTTGATTTCGCCGGCGAGCGCGGCGCGCAGTTTTTCGAGGTTGCGACCGCTGGCGAGGATAGTTTTTTTGGGGCCCTGGATTTCGAAGCGCATTTGCAGATGGGGCGGGAGGTCGCGGGGCCATTCGGCGGCGGGGACGGCGATGCCGGTCATGCGGTTCAGCGTTGCGGACAGGGCGGGGATGAGTTGGCCTTCATAGGGTGTGATGGCCTGGAAGGCGGCGCGGGCGAAGTCGGGGGCGGGGACGAAGTGTTTGCGCAGGCGTTTGGGCAGCCCTTTGATGAGGGTGAGTATTTTTTCTTCGAGCATGCCGGGGACGAGCCATTCGCAGCGGTCGGGGTCGATCTGGCGCAGGACGGCGAGGGGGATTTTGAGCGTGACGCCGTCGTTTTCGGCGCCGGGTTCGAAGTGGTATTCCAGCGGCAGGCGCAGGCCGTTTTGACGCCATTCGAGCGGGTAGGCGTCGATGGTCGAGGCTGTCGGGGCGTCGCCGGCGAGCAGTTTTTCCGGCGTGAGGCGGAGGCGCTCGGGGTCGTTGATCTGGCGGAACCATTTTTTGAAGGCAGCGCCGGAGTGGATGTTTTCGGGCAGGCGCTGGTCATAGAACGCGAACAGGTCTTCGTCGCTGATCAGCAGGTCGCGTTGTCGCAGGCGGGCTTCGATTTGCTGGATGTCCTCGATCTGTTGACGGTTGTCTTCGATGACGGAGACGCCGCTGTTCCATTCGCCGTAGACCAGCGCGAAGCGGATGAAGATTTCCCGGGCGGCGGCGGGGTCGACGGCGGCGTAGTTGATTCGTCGCCGGGGGTTGATGACGAGGCCGTAGAGGGTGAGTTTTTCGAAGCCGCCGACGCGCGCGGCTTTTTTCTGCCAGTGGGGTTCGCTGTAGCTGTGCTTGAGCAGGTGGGCGCCGATGTGTTCGACCCATTGGGGCTGGATGCCGGCAACGGTGCGCGCGTAGAGCCGGGTGGTGTGGACGATTTCCGCGGCCATCAGCCATTGCGGGGTTTTCGAGCCAAGCCCGGAGCCGGGAAAAATGACCATTTTCCGGTTTCGGCAGCCAAGGTACTGGTGTTTTTCGTCCTTGACGGCGATGTGGTCGAGCAGGCCGTGCAGCAGGGCCTGGTGGAGCTGGTCGTATTTGGCGGGCGCGCTGGCGGGGTGGGTGTTCAGGCCGATGTCGCGGGCGGCGAGCAGGAGCTGGCGGTGGGTGTCGCGCCATTCGCGCCAGCGGCGGTAGCTGAGAAATTCTTTTTGGCAGAGGCGGCGCAGTCGGGATTGCGATAGCGCCTCGTGTTGTTCTTCAAGGTAGTTCCAGAGGTTGACCAGCGTGAGGAA
>DRPO01000416.1 GCA_011330835.1 Gammaproteobacteria bacterium
AAATTAATCTGGAGCAAAAAAGAGGGCGGGGACAATTTGAGAATTTTTCCCGACTGATGGATGGAGCCGGCAAATCGGGGAGCGGCGGCGGCCCTGCCGGGCAGGGCGTTTGGGGATTTCAGCGGGGGCCGAGTTGTTGCGCGGTTGAGCTGGATCCCGGCTTTCGCCGGGATGACAACAGAGAGGTTGCCGGGATGACAACGAAAGTCGTGGGATGGCAGCGAAGATTCGTCGGGATGGCGAATTCGAAAGAAGATGGTCATCCCGGCGAAAGCCGGGATCCACCCGTCTCAGTCATGGTTTACGTCTCGCGCGCCCAACTCACCTGAGTTTCTTGAATTTCATCCTGTGCGGCTGGTCGACCGCTTCGCCCAGCCGCGCCTTGCGATCGGCTTCGTAATCGCTGTAGTTGCCGTCGAACCAGGTGACGGCGCCATCGTCCTCGAAGGCGAGTATGTGGGTCGCCACGCGGTCGAGAAACCAGCGGTCGTGCGAGATGATCACCGAGCTGCCGGGGAAGTTGAGCAGCGCTTCTTCCAGCGCCCGCAGGGTTTCCACGTCGAGATCGTTGGTGGGTTCGTCGAGCAATAGCAGGTTGCCGCCGGAGCGCAGCAGCTTGGCGAGATGAACGCGGTTGCGTTCGCCGCCGGACAGGTCGCCAATCCGTTTTTGCTGGTCCGAGCCCTTGAAGTTGAAGCGACCGACATAGGCGCGCGACGGGGTTTCGTACTGGTCCACCTTGATGATGTCCTGCCCGTCGGAGATTTCTTCCCAGACGGTCTTGCCGTCGTCCAGCGCGTCGCGGCTCTGATCGACATAGGCGATCTTGACGGTTTCGCCGATGCGGATTTCACCGTCGTCCGGTTGTTCCTCGCCGGTCATGAGGCGGAACAGCGTGGTCTTGCCGACCCCGTTCGGGCCGATGACGCCGACGATGCCGCCCCGGGGCAGCGAGAAGCTCAGGCCCTGGTACAGCACGCGGTCGCCGAAGGCTTTGGAAAGGTTGGTGACTTCGATGACCAGGTCGCCCAGTCGGGGACCGGGCGGGATGTAGATTTCATTGGTTTCGGAGCGTTGCTGGTAGTCGCTGGAGGAGAGTTCCTCGAAACGCGCCAGCCGGGCCTTGCTCTTGGCGTGGCGTCCCTTGGGGTTGCTGCGAACCCATTCCAGCTCCTGCTTCATGGCTTTCAGGCGAGCGGCTTCCTGGTTCTTTTCCTGCTCCAGGCGGCGCTCTTTCTGCTCCAGCCAGGAGGAATAGTTGCCTTCCCAGGGGATGCCGTGTCCCCGGTCGAGCTCCAGAATCCAGCCGGCGACGTTGTCGAGGAAATAGCGGTCGTGGGTGACCGCGACTACGGTGCCGGGGAATTCCTGCAGGAAGCGCTCCAGCCAGGCGACCGATTCCGCGTCCAGGTGGTTGGTCGGCTCGTCGAGAATCAGCATGTCGGGGTTGGAGAGCAACAGCTTGCACAGCGCCACCCGGCGTTTTTCTCCGCCGGAGAGATGGTCGATCGACGCCTCCCACGGCGGCAGGCGCAGCGCGTCGGCGGCGACTTCCAGCTTGTGCTCCAGGTTATGGCCGTCGGCGGCCTGCAGGATGTTTTCCAGCCGCGATTGTTCGGCGGCCAGCGCCTCGAAATCCGCGTCGGGTTCGGAATAGGCGGCATAGACCTTCTCCAGCGCGGCCTGCGCCTCGGTAATGACGCTCAAGCCTTCCTCGACGTTGCCGCGCACGTCCTTCTCCGGATCGAGCTGAGGCTCCTGGGCCAGGTAGCCGATCCGGATGCCTGGCTGCGGACGCGCCTCGCCGATAAAGTCCTGGTCGACGCCGGCCATGATCCGCAGCAGCGTGGACTTGCCCGCGCCGTTGTAACCAAGGACGCCGATCTTCGCGCCCGGGAAAAAATTCAGGCTGATGTCCTTGAGGATTTCCTTTTTCGGCGGGACGATCTTGCCGACGCCGTTCATGGTGTAGATGTACTGGGCCATGGGGTTGGGGGGCTGTTGTGAGGATGCGGGATTCTATCTCAGCTTTGGCGGCGTAAAAAGTTTCTCGAGGTCGTTCTCCCGACGGCTGTCAATCGGCATCCCGGTGGCTTCGTATCGTCATCCCGGCGAAAGCCGGGATCCAGTTCGACGGGGGTGGGGAACGCATAAGCGCCTTTAGTGGCAGGGATGCCGGCGCTCCGTGTCGGGGTGCATTTAGTTCAGCGTATGGCTACCATAGCGGCAGTTTTTCTGTCCCCGGCAAACGCTATGTCTATCCATCCCTCCGCCTTTATCGACCCGACCGCGCGCATTGGCGAGGGCGTGAGCGTTGGCGCGGGCGCGATCATCGAGGCGCATGTGGTCGTGGGCGATGGTTGCGTGATCGACGCCTATGCCGTGGTGCGTCGCGGGGTTCGCATGGGGCGGAACAATCGGTTGCACCCGTTTTGCGTGATTGGCGGGGATCCTCAGGATCTGGGTTTCGAGGCCTCGACGCCTTCGAGGGTGGAGATCGGCGACGATAATGAATTCCGGGAACATGTGACGGTTCATCGGGCGGCCCGGGAAGGCGGCGCGACCCGCCTGGGCTCGGGATGCCTGATGATGAATTATTCGCACGTTGCTCACGATTGCGTGCTGGGAGATGGCTGCATTCTGGCCAATGGCGTGCAACTGGGCGGTCACGTCGAGGTGGGCGAAGGCGTGGTGTTTGGCGGCGGCGCGATGGTCCACCAGTTCTGTCGCGTGGGGGCCCGGGCGATGGTGGCGGCGATGGTGTTGCTGCGCAAGGATGTGTTGCCGTTTACGCTGGTTGGCGGGGAGCCGGTGAGGCACTATCGCGCGAACCGGATTGGTTTGCGGCGATCCGGCATGTCGGAGGAGGTTGTTGCGTCGATCGGGCGGGCGTTGCGGGAGTTGCGGCGTTCGGGGAATCGTTCCGTTGGCGATTGTTCCGGCTCGCCGGAGCTGAGGCGTCTTCGGGACTGGCTGGCGGAGCCTTCCCGGCGGGGCGTCTATGGCTGGGCGGGATAGTCGCTCTAGCGTATGGATTTCTCGATGGCCCGAACCCGGTCACTGTCGAAAAGGATGACCAACCGGCGTTTTTCCGCTGGCGTATCCGGTTTTTTCAGATAGTAGACGTATTCCCAGCGGTCGTTGTTCAGCACGGGTTTGAGCACGGGGCGACCGAGGGCCTGGATGACGGCGTCGCGGCTCATGCCTTCATGAAGCTTTTCCAGATCTTCCCCGTCAAGCGCATTGCCTTGCTGGATGTCGATCTTGTGAACGCTGAACAGTCCCGTGGAACAGGCGGGGAGGGCAATGGAAATGATAATTACTATCAAAACCTTTATCATAGTTTCTCGCAAGGTCATTTGAATCGGCGCGGACACTATACTATACCTCTCGAGATTGAGAATATCCCGTTCCGTCCCGCTCTCGACGCGGATGCGAGCGTCCAGGAAGTTGCCCGGCCTGAGTGGGGTATTCCTGGTCGCAAGAGGCATACCTCTTGCGACCAGGAATACCCCATTTAGGGTGCGTAGGTTTTCGTCGAGAGCAAGGCGTGAAAACGCAGGCATAGTGGCGCTACGTCAAGTTTTTGCAACGCAGCTATCGACGAAAAGATGCGTGGCCTGAATGGGATATTCCTGGTCGCAAGAGGTATATATCACCCGTGAGAGGAGTCAATGGACAGCCAGGACATCAAGAAAGCCGGTCTGAAAATCACGCTGCCCAGAATGAAGATTCTGGAGATTCTGGAAAGTAGCGAAGAGCATCACCAGACGGCGGAGGATGTCTACAAGGCCCTGCTGATGGCCGGAGAAGATATCGGCCTGGCGACCGTTTACCGGGTGCTGACTCAGTTCGAAGCGGCCGGCTTGGTGGTGCGCCATCATTTCGAGGGAGGGCAGGCGGTTTTCGAACTCGATCGCGGTACGCACCACGACCATATGGTTTCGCTAAAGACGGGCCGGGTGGTTGAGTTCATGGACGAGGCCATCGAGAAGCGCCAGTGTGAAATCGCCCGGGAGCACGGATTCCGGATCACCGATCATACCTTGATTCTGTACGGGGAGTTCGAGGACGAGTGATCCCTCAGGGTGGGCGCAAGAGGTATGCGCCGGCATCCTGCCGGCAGGCTAGAAATAATAGATAAGCCCCACCCGGGCGGTAGTGAAGCGGGCGTCCCGATTGCCGGGGATCTGGTCGTGGTTGGTGGCGTACCAGACCGCGCCAAGATTCAGGGACCAGTCGCCGGCGGTTTTGGGCAGCATGACGAGGGGAACGTAGAGTTGGGCGCCGATGGAGGTGAAGCTGTGTCCGCCGCGGCCTCCCTTGAAACCGTTTTGCTGAAATCCGAATTCCACGGGCGTTGACAGCCAGATCGGGCGGATCTTGCGTTTGCCGATGGCGCGGCCGGGCTCGATCCGGGCGACCAGCGCGCTGGCTTCCGAGTACCAGGCCGAGGCGAGTTGGCTGTGGAGCTTCAAGCCTGGCTTGAGCGCGAGGGATTTGAACAACAGACCATAATCGTTGAACGTCATCCAGGTGTCGAGAACGACTTCCTGGGTGCTTGCGTATCGCCAGCGTTGCAGCGTCATGCCCACGTCCAGGCGGTCGAAGTTGACGCCATAGCCCGCCCAGATGTCGAATTCCTGAATCTTGCCGGTGAGACTGTCGGTCGAGTTGTCATTGATATCCAGCCAGCTTCCGGCGTGGAATGACAATCTTCCCGTTTGCGTGGTCGCCTGAACCCACGGATGCAGCAGACCCGCGTTGGGGCTGCTTCGATCATTGCCCGCCCCCCAGACGTCCAGCCCATAGGAGACGAGGTGGGAATCCAGGCTCAGACCCGCCGTTCCGTGGACCGGGTGAGACGCGGCCCGAGGCGTCTTTTCGGCATGCGCGGCGGGCGCGGCCAGTAACAGGGCGAGCAGTGACGGGCTAAGGAACTGGAGGGCGAATCGGCGCATGGCTTTGTTGTTGTTCAGGGGCGGGGAATCAATGACTGCCGATTATTCCCGGATATTGTTCGTCTGTCAGGGTTCCTTGCGTGGAAACGATGAGTGTTTCTCATTATGGAAGGTTTCGTGATGTGGCGTCGATGCACTGCCCAGCCCGGGAGCGCCGGCATCCTGCCGGCAAAGGCGTTGGTCGCGAGAGGTATACTTGGGCCGTTTTGGGTAAGGGTGTTTCTCATGATTTCAGAAAAGGTCGTTTCACGG
>DRPO01000417.1 GCA_011330835.1 Gammaproteobacteria bacterium
ATACCCCATTCATGGCGCGCATCTTTTCGCCGATAGCTGCGTTGTAAAAACTTGACGTAGCGCCACTATGCCTGCGTTTTTACGCCTTGCTCTCGACGAAAATCCACGCGCCCTGAATGGGGTATTCTCAATCGCAAGAGGTATACATTGACGGAATGCCGGAATATGACAGGTGATAACAACAGCCCGCTGGCGACACTGTTGCTGAACACGCCGGTTTTTTCCGGCGCTCCTCCCTTAATGGTAGATGTTCTGCTGGATCGCGCCGAGTTGATGGCGGTCGAGCCGGGCCGTGTCTTGTTCCGAGGCGGCGAACCCTATACCGGCGAGGTCTATGTGGTGGTCGATGCGGAGGTGAGGCTGAGCGGCCTCGGCGCGATGGGCGAGATAGCGCCGGCGGGCGATTTTATCGGCCTGACGCCGGCGCTGGATCGCCAGCCTTATGTGACGACGGCGAAGGTGGTGGGCGCGGGCCGGTTGTTGCGCATCGACGATCGCCATCTGCGCCGGCTGATGCTCGATCCCGATTTCGACGCCTTGCTGGATCGCGTGCTGGTGCGCCAGTTGCGGCATTTGCGGGAGAGCCGGCTGGAAGGCGCGGGGGATATCGCGGCGCCGGTGTACCGCATCATGAAGTCGCCTGTGGCGCAATGTCCGCCGGAGACGCCGGTGGCCGATGCGGTGATGACCATGCAATCGCGGGGCATCGGCAGTTTGCTGGTGGCGGAGCAGGGACGTTGCGAGGGCGTGCTGACCTGGGCGGGGATCGCGACCGCGCTGGCGACCGGGGCGGCGACGCCCGATGACCCGGTGAGCCGCGTTTGCGAGCCGCCGCAAGTGATCGACAGCGATGCGCCGGTCTGGCTGGCGCAGGAGAAGCTGCGCGATTTCTCCGTCAAGTATCTGCTGGCGATGCGCGATGGCGAGCCGGTGGGTCTGGTCTCGCAGAGCGATATCCTGCGTTTGCTGATCGACCGCAACAGTGGTTTTCCGCGCCGCATCGAGGCGGCGGAGTCGGTCGAGGAACTGGCGGCGCTGGCGCAACGTTTGCCGCCCCTGCTGCACGAGGCGCAGCACCGCCATCACCGGGCTTCGGATGCGCTGCGCTGGTTTTCCGAGCTGCAACTGGCGATTCAGCGGCGGGTGGTCGATCGCGTGCTGGCCGCTTTCAACGCGCAAAGCGGCGACGAGCCGTTGTCGCCGGATGATTTCGCCGTGATCATCATGGGCTCGGGCGGTCGCCGGGAAATGTTGCTTGGCGCGGATCAGGACAACGGGATCATTTACGCGGACGGGATGCCCCGTCCCGAGCGGCTGGAGCCTTTCGCCCGTCAGCTCAATGAGGCGCTGGCGCGGGTGGGGTATAGTCTCTGTCCGGGCGAGATCATGGCGCGCAACCCGGCTTACCGGAAATCGCTGTCAGCCTGGCGGCGTCAGGTGGATCACATCAGCCGGTATCCGACGGAGAAGGCGGGCGAATGGTCGAATATCGTGCTGGATTTCGATACGCTGTTCGGCAATGACGCACTGGTGAGGGCGTTGCGCGACCATGTGCTCGCCAATCTACGCAACAGCCCGCGTCTGCTGCGCGCCATGGCGGAAAAGGACGCCGAGGGCGCGCCGGCGATTGGCCTGTTCAACCGGCTGCTGACGCGCAAGAGCGAGCGCGGCGAGGTCATCGACATCAAGCGCAACGGCTTGCGACTGATCGCCGACGCCGCGCGGATTCTGGCGCTGAAAGCCGGCGTCGGCGCCGCCAACACGCTGGACCGGCTCAACGCGCTGGCGCATTCCGGCGCGCTGACGGCGGAGCTGACGCAAACCGTTGTCGACGCCTATGAAACCCTGCTGGATCTGACCATGACGCACCAGATCGCCCAGACGGAAGCCGGCGAGAAGCCGGACAAGACGGTGGCCGTGGACGAGCTGACCGATATCAGCCGCGAATCGCTGCGCATGTCGATGCGGGCCATCAAGACCCTGCAGGACGAGATGCACGCCGCCGCCGGCGTGCTGGAGCTGTAGCGATGCGCGATCGCCTGCGGC
>DRPO01000418.1 GCA_011330835.1 Gammaproteobacteria bacterium
CCCGGGACAGCCGCGCGGCATAACCCGCGGCGCGAAGAAAGCGTAGCGGCGCGCTCGACAGGGCGCGCCACAGGGCCGCCAGAATCGCCGCCGCGCCAGCGGACTTCAGGTAGAACGCCGCTTGCTGTTCCTCGCGCTCCGCGCGGGTGAGCTGTTCGGCTGGCCGGTCGCAATCGTTGATCGAAATGACATCGACAGCAAAGCCCTGACGCCGAAGCGCCCGGATCTCGGTCAGAAAAAACGTATGGGAAACCGCCGGATAGCGGCTGAGCAGGTAGGTGATTCTTCGTCCCATGATGCGGCGCTTCCTTTGTTGTTGTTATTGGTGTGGCGCGGGCGCGAACCAGGCCGGCGCGAAGCAGTGTGCCAGACATCGCGGCGAAAGACTGTGATCCCGGCTATGTTCCTGTTGAAGACCGGGCGAGTACAGAGATTGATAATCTTTGTAGGCTGGATTAAGATATATACCTCTTGCGATCAAGAATACCCCATGATTTGGTGATCGATATGCATGTATCGCTAACGCCCGAACTGGAAACTCGTATCAAGGCCAAGGTTGAAACCGGCCTGTACAACAATGCCAGTGAAGTGATCCGGGAAGCGCTGCGTTTTATGGAGATGCATGAGGACTGGATTCACGAGGTCAAGCTGGCTCGGTTGCGTGAGCAACTGAAGGCGGGAACAGAACAACTGGATCGCGAGGAAGGCATCGTCATTGAGTCGGCGGCGGCGCTCGACGCGCTGTTTGATGACATCATGAGTTGATTTCGTGTCCCCCCGCCGACTTGTCATTGCCCCTGCCGCAAAACACGACCTCGGAGAGATTTACCAATATGGCGGGCGACACTGGGGAAAAAGCCGCTCCCAGGCCTACCTCTCCCGCATAAAGAAGCAGTTATGGCTATTGACGCGGCAGCCGCATCTGGGCGTCGAGCGTCCTGAATTGCTGCCTGACGTAAGAAGCTTCCCGCTGGAAAGCCACACCCTGTACTACCGGGTTACCCCTACAAGTGTCGAAATCATTCGAGTATTGCATGGTCGTCAGGATCCCCGTCGTCATCTCTGATCGCAACCGGAATACGCCGGATTGCGAAGGGCGGTCGCGTAGGCAGGGCGACACCCTGCGTGTTCGCCCGAATCCGCCATGTTCGCCAAGCTCCGCGCTCTGGGGTTGATGCGACGGGCGTCGTGACCGGAGCCATGTTCTGGACGATGCCAACGCAGGGAGCGCCCGCGGTCGTCCCCGACCGCTTGCCAAATCCCGGCAAGGCATTATGATGATCGCCTTTGCCGATTCCCGTTGCCCATGAGCCAGTTTTTCGAAATCCACCCGGAGAATCCCCAGCATCGCCTGATCGGCGAGGCGGTGGCGATTCTGGAGCGGGGCGGCGTCATCGTGTATCCCACCGATTCCTGCTACGCGCTGGGATGTCATATCGGCGACAAGCGCGCGATGGAGCGGATTCGGCGGATTCGGCGGGTTGGCAAGGATCATCATTTCACACTGGTGTGCCGCGATCTGGCGGAGATCGCCAATTATGCGCGGCTGGACAATGCGGCGTTCCGTTTGATTCGCAACCTGACCCCGGGCCCCTTTACGTTTATACTGACCGCGACCAAAGACGTTCCCAAGCGGTTGCAACATCCCAAGAGAAAAACGATTGGCATACGGATTCCCGACAACGTGATCGTGAGAGCGCTGACCGAAACCCTCGGTTCGCCGATCATGAGCAGTACGCTGATTCTGCCGGATACCGAGTTGCCGATGACCGATCCCTACCAGATTCGCGTATTGCTGGAGCATGATGTGGATCTGGTGATCGACGGCGGATTCTGCGATATCGAGCCCTCGACAGTTATCGATCTCACCTCCGGTTTTCCCGAAGTGCTGCGCCAGGGCAAGGGCGATATCAGCTGGCTGGATGTACACTGATGGATAATGTCGAGGGGACGTCCCGTTGAACACCATACAACTGATCAGCGTTTCGATCATTCCGTTGGTCTTCGCGATCACGGTTCACGAGGCCGCCCATGGCTGGGTGGCCAACAAGCTGGGCGACGCCACCGCGCGGCAACTCGGTCGGCTGACGTTCAACCCGATCCCGCATATCGATCCGGTCGGCACCATCCTCGTGCCGCTGGCGATGCTGGTGCTTGGGGGCTTCATCTTTGGCTGGGCCAAGCCCGTGCCGGTCAATATGCGCAACTTTCGTCACCCCCGCCAGGACATGGCGCTGGTGGCGGTGGCGGGGCCGGCCGCCAACCTGCTGATGGCGTTGCTTTGGGGGCTAGTGTGGAAACTCACCGTCCTGTTCAGCGCCGAGTTGCACGGTTTCGCCATGCCGTTGCTGTTGACCGCCCGGATCGGCATCTTTCTCAACGTCCTGCTCATGGTGTTGAACCTGCTGCCGTTGCCGCCGCTGGATGGCAGCCGCGTATTGACCTGGCTGTTGCCGCCCCGGTTGGCGGCCCGGGTCGATCAGATCGAGCCCTATGGCGTCATGATCCTGGTGGCCCTGCTGTTTCTTGGCCTCTGGGACAAGGTGATTCGCCCGATCACGGCGCTGTTCAACGCGCTGATCGAGCAGATTCTGGGAATACAGCTCTAAGATGATTGGCGTAATGAATCACCTGAACCCCGACAACAAACCTTGGCTTCAATGACAACGCTGACCAACTCGCAACAACGAATCGTTTCCGGCATGCGTCCCACCGGACGTCTGCATCTCGGCCACTATCACGGCGTACTGCGCAACTGGGTGGAGCTGCAGAACAGCCACGAGTGTTTTTTCTTCGTCGCCGACTGGCACGCGCTGACGACCCATTATGATGATCCATCGGTCATCGAGCAGAATATCTGGGACATGGTCGTGGATTGGCTGGCCTGCGGCATCAGCCCGGGCGCGGCGCGATTGTTCATCCAGTCGCGGGTGCCGGAACACGCCGAACTGCACCTGCTGTTGTCGATGATCACCCCGCTGGGCTGGCTGGAGCGCATGCCCACTTACAAGGATCAGCAGGAAAAGCTGCGCGAAAAGGATTTGTCCACCTACGGCTTTCTCGGCTACCCGCTGCTACAGAGCGCCGATGTGCTGATCTACAAGGCGGCTGGCGTGCCGGTAGGCGAAGATCAGGTGGCGCATATTGAAATGACGCGCGAAGTCGCCCGGCGTTTCAATCACCTCTATGGTCGCGAACCCGATTTCGAGGCCCGCGCCGAGGAAGCGATCGCCAAGATGGGCAAAAAGAACGCCCGGCTGTACCGCAACCACCGCAAGGCTTATCTGGAGAAGGGCGACCAGGAGGCGCTCAAGGTGGCCCGGGCGCTGCTGGAATCGCAGCAGAATATCTCGGTGGGCGATCGCGAGCGGTTGCTCGGCTATCTGGAAGGCTCCGGCAAGATGATCCTTCCCGAGCCGATGGCTCTGCTCACCGATGCGCCGAAGATGCCGGGGCTGGACGGCCAGAAGATGTCCAAGTCCTATGGCAACACCGTGGCCTTGCGGGAAGATCCGGCGGTTATCGAAAAGGCGCTGCGCACCATGCCCACCGATCCGGCCCGGGTGCGCCTGACCGACCCGGGTGATCCCGAGAAATGCCCGGTCTGGCAATTCCATCTGCTGTATTCCGACCAGTCGACCCGAGACTGGGTGCGCGAGGGCTGCGCCAGCGCGGGAATCGGCTGCGTCCAGTGCAAGGCGCCGGTGATCGAGGCGGTGCTGGCCGAACTCAAGCCGATCCGCGAACGCGCCGAGGAGTACGAATCCGATCCCGGCCTGGTCAAGCGCATCATCGCCGAAGGCTCGGAAGCCGCTCGCGATATCGCCCGCGAAACCCTGGACGAAGTGCGCCGCGCCATGAGCCTGAACTACTGACCGTGAACGCGCCGCCCGACAATACGCCGGCGCAGGGCGAACTGCCGTTCGCCATCGTTCAGGGCGAGCCGCTCAGCGCGCCGCCGGTCGATCTGTACATTCCGCCGGATGCGCTGGAGGTCATTCTCGAGGCCTTTGAAGGGCCGCTGGATCTGTTGCTGTACCTCATCAAGCGGCAGAATCTCGATATTCTCGATATCCCGGTCGCGCCCATCACCGCCCAGTACATGCAATACATCGAGATGATGCAATCCCTGCGACTGGATCTGGCGGC
>DRPO01000419.1 GCA_011330835.1 Gammaproteobacteria bacterium
ACCGGCTCGGGTTGCTTGATTTCGAATACCAGGGGGGCGCCAGGGTTAGCGGGAATGCGCCCTTGGGTTTCCCGGCCCGCGAGCGTGAGGCTTGCTGTTTGCCCGGCTGCTACACCGGGTTTGGTGGTGATGTGAATTTCGGCGCTTTGGAGTTCTCCAGGCGTAGAGCCTAGGGTGCTCTTTTGAAGCGCTAGTTTGGTGATTTTCGGCGCTACCATCAACGGGAGCTGGTTACTGGGATACTTTTTGCCTTTTCTCTTGGCGATGACCGTGATCGAGTAAACGCCGGCGCGCCAGTTCTTTCCATCTTCGATTGTAAATGTGATCTGGCTGTTGGTCTGGTTGGTGACGGTGGAGCTGACGATGTGTGGGGACGAGCCGAGCCGGGTATGGATAATTTGCAGTTCCAGGTCTTGTTCGGGCAGATTCCGTCCATGGAGGATGACTCGGTTGCCGATCGTTGCGGCGGGTAGCGAGCGGGCCAACACTTGGCCGACAGGAAAGATGTCGATGCCCTCCAGGAGCGGGAACAGCCGCATGGCTTCCGCTCCCGTTTCGACGCCTCGGTCATTTTCGCCTCTGCGCAATACTGGCGCTGCTCTGGGGCCGGTTTCTTCCGCGTCGATAAAAATGATGTTTGCGTCGTAGGCGACCGACAATGCGTGAGGTGTCTGGAAAAACACCGACCACAGTTTCGAGAGTTCGTCCATGGAAATGGCGGCGGGTGTGAATCGCACCCGATCCGGCGCTTCGGCCAGGTTCGAGTCGGCCAGGCCGAGTCTGACTTCGGTCATGACATCGCGGATCATTTGCTTCGATAGTGTTGGCCGGGTGTGTAATGCGCGTACAGTCGCGCCAAGCATTTTTTCCGCTTCCAGGGCTTTGGCGTCTCCGTAGAACACCAGCAGGTAGTGAAGCGTCAATGCGGCGCGGGGGCGGTCGACCAGGTTGCCAGCGGAATCCCGCGTTGGCAGTTCGTCGTTGCGTCGCGAGGGATTGGGGGTGACCTGGTAGAGGTAGACGTGGACTTTGTGTTCGACTGTCGCGGAAGGCGCCGCCGGCGGCGCGAAACTCAAATTGACGGTGCTGGGGAGCACGCTGTCCGATGCCTTCTGGACAATATGCCCCAGGGTTGCGGTTACGGTGGCGATCGCCAGATGATTGCTCATCGGTTTTGGCTCCCGCGTTGTCGCAAGTAGTCATTCAGGCCCATCACCGGTTTCGGGGCGCTTTTCCTTTTGGCGGGCGTCTTGGGCGGCGTGATGCGGGCGCGCACCTCGATCCTGCCGATGGTAACGTTGATGACGGGCTCGGGTTCCGGTATTGGCGCGGGATAGGGTCGGTCGATGACGGGGGGCGTCGCGGCGGTCATGATGCCGGATGGTTCTTTCGAGGCGTCATGTTGCGAGCTGTTCTCTTCCTCATGATAGCGTGGCGTTGTGTTGAACGCATTGACCTGATCTGGATTCTTCGCCCGGGCGGCTGTCGTCGTATGTGGTGGATGCGTGGTGGCGTCGGTTATTTCCACCAGTTGCGCGGCGGGCGTCCGGGCAACAGCATGATCTTCCGGTTTCTGATTGGCGGTGGTGTGCTGGTGGGGCGGTTCATGCGATCTGCCGTCCGTGTTCTGTTTGAACCGGGAACGGGGAGCGGAGCGACGCTGTTCGCGCGCTGGCGCCTGGGGCGCTCTGCTCGAATCCGTGTGCGGTTGTGCATTCGTTGCGCTGGTGCGTGGGGCAAGCTTTGAAGTCACTTCGGTTGGTGGTTGGTCGCTTTCCACAGGGAGTCTATTGGGTTCATCCGGTGGGATCCTGGCGGGAGGCTGTCGGTTAATACTCTGGCTGGGTTGGAAGTGGCTGGTTTTGGGTCGGGCCTGGTCTACCACAGTTGTTGGCGTGGTTGCCATGGCCTGGCGATCCCGGCCCGGTTTTGCGGGAAGCTGATCCCTTGTGGCCTGGGTCTGGTTCGATTCGGGTTTTTCGGTCGCAGGCGCCGATGCGGCCTTTTGCGTGAAGGATGCTTTTTCTTGTCTCGTTTCCGGCGAGGGCGCAGGGCTTTCATGTCCGGATTCCAGAAACGCTTCTTCCTGCGTGGGTTGTCGTTCCACGGGCTGGAATAGGGGGGCTTCGCCAAGTGGCTGTTCCGGCTCGAACAGGCTTGGCAGCCGCGGCTGGATTGTGGGTGTGTCGTTGGACTGAAAGCGGTTGAGCAGCCCGGTTAGGAAATCGGTCATCGCGCCACCATGTCCAGATAGATTTGCCGTCTTGTGGGCGTCATGGCCAGGATGTCTTGCTCTGTCCAACCGTAGTTGCTGGCCAGCAGGTGAATGCCGTGCAAGGTGCGCAAGGCCCAGGCGTTGATCTCGGCCCAAAGAAAACTGGCGATATCGAACAGGGCCTGCCATCGGTGATCGCAAGCCGGACAGGTGAGGTCGATATCGACCCTGGCCAGAGGATCAGCCGCCTGGAGGGCGTTTACGATGGCGTTCCGGTCGGTTTTCGACAATTGTTCGAAAGCAACGGTATCGTCCTCCTGATTCTTTATGGCCAGTACGCTGGCGCGCAGGAGCTGTTCTGGTTTTGCCGTCTCGTCCGGTTCTTGCAGCAGGGCATTGATATCCGAGTGGGAGAGCGGGCGCAGCCGGATAGTCCAGCGTTCAGTTTGTATGATGGGGTTGCGCTGTACGGGGTAGGCTTCCCGCCCCAGGGCGTAGAGTTCGCGGATATCGGAGTCCCATTGCAGTTGTTCCTTGCAGTTTGGGCACTGACTGACGCTGTCGAACCGGGATCCAAAAAGCTGATGACGCAGGCGCATCAGATGATAGTCGCGTTCCCCGATGCTGAATGCCTTGAGATCGGCTTCGGTTTTTTCGGGCATGGCGGCGAGCAGCAGGCGCAAGGCTTGTTGATCCGTACCTTGGTTCAGTCCGGATTCCCAGACAGTGAGCAGTTCCGCCGACGAGAGGGGATGCATGGCGACCGGCGGGCGACTAGACTTCAGGCTCGTCGAAATTGGGTTCGGTTGGCTCCTTGACGTCATAGTCTCTCTCCCAACCCTCGTTCTCGAGCTTGATGGTCTGTATGGCGATGGCGTTGGCGTTGGCGTCAAGATCCGGAAGCGCCTGGTATTCGGAGACCCAGCAACGGTAGACCTTGTAGGAGATCGCGACCTGACCGGCTTCGTTCATCAGTTCGATGATGATGTCCTTGCGAAAATCCTTCAGCGAGACTTCTACCCCCAGGCCGGAACCGTAGTTCCAGACCCGGTTCGCCCAGCGTTCGAACTCGGTGTCGTGAGTGACGCCGCGCTCCAGCGTGATGGCCTCGTATTTGGTGCGCCCCGGCGACTTGCGGCTGGCGGAGGGATCGCCTCCGTCGCGGTGTTCCACCAGCTCGGTTGAGCGCTTCAGCGCCCCGACCTTGCTAACGCCGGCAACGTATCTTCCATCCCATTTCACGCGGAACTTGAAGTTTTGATAAGGGTCGTGGCGTTCGGGATTGACGGTGAATTGAGCCATGATAGTGACCTCCTAAACTTGGATTTGCCCAGCCATCTGCTGGATGCTGATGACGACAAATTCCGCCGGCTTGAGAGGAGCAAAGCCCACGTGAATATTGACGATGCCGCTGTTGATGTCGTCCTGCGTGGTGGTTTCCTTGTCGCATTTGACAAAGTAGGCTTCCTTCGGACTGGCTCCCTGAAAGGCGCCCTGTCGGAACAACCTGTGCATGAAGGCGCCAATATTGAGGCGGATCTGCGACCAGAGTGGTTCATCATTTGGCTCGAATACCACCCATTGCGTGCCTCGGTAGAGGCTTTCTTCGATAAACAGCGCGGTGCGGCGGACGGGGATGTATTTCCATTCATCGGCCAGTTGATCGGCGCCGCGCAGGGTGCGAGAACCCCATACGATACGCCCCTTTATGGGGAAAGCTCTCAGGCAGTTGATGCCTAACTGGTTCAGTTCTCCATTCTCCTCATCCGTCAATACAACGCTTAGCTGAGGCACGCCATTCAGTCCGGCATCCAAACCTGCTGGCGCCTTCCACACGCCCCGTGCGCCATCCGTACGGGCAAAGAC
>DRPO01000420.1 GCA_011330835.1 Gammaproteobacteria bacterium
AATAATAACTAACGGGGCTTCACTCCATTGTCCGCACTGCGCCTCAGTCCCAGCATCAGCATTACACTCGGTCTGGTTTCCCTGACCCTGCTGCTGTTCTTTATGCTCGACACCGTCGTTGGCGTCGTGCCGGACCGTCATGCGCAACTCCGCGAGGTTCGCGAAAAGGTCAGCACCAATCTGGCGCTGCAACTGGGCTCCCTGCTACAGGCGGATGATCGGGAAATTCTGCGGGAAACGCTGCGCGCGGTGCAGCAACGCGACGACGACATCCTGTCGCTCGGCATTCGCCTGAACGACGGCGAACTGATCGCCCAGGGCGGCTACCATCAAAAGTTCTGGGCTCCGCCGCCGGACGGAAAATCCACCATCACTCATGTCCAGATCCCGGTCTACATGCAGGACCGGATCTGGGGACATATCGAAATTAGTTTTCGACGGCCTGAAGCGGAGTCGTTCATTGCCTGGCTAAGACAACCCGACATCGCCCTCCCGGCGGCGATATTCTTTTTTGGATCGATACTCTACTACCTCTACCTGCGACGGGTGCTGAATCATCTCGACCCGACCCAGGTCATTCCGGACCGGGTCAACGCGGCCCTCGACACGCTGACCGAAGGCGTGATGATTATCGACCGCCGTGAAAACATTCTGCTGGTCAATGAAGGCTTCAAGAAATTGCACCCCGACGCCGTCAAGGCCTGCCTCGGCAAAAAGCTGAAACAACTCCCATGGCTCTACCCGGCGATCGCCGCCCAGACCCGCGTTCTCCCCTGGCGACAGGCGATGGAATCCGAACAGGCCGTGAGTTACGCCTCGCTGAAAATTCCCCAGCCCGGCGACAAGATCCGCATCGTTTCGCTCAACGCCGCGCCCGTGCGCGACAGCCAGGCCAAGGTGCAGGGCTGCCTGATCACCTTCAGCGACGTGACCGAGCGCGAGCGCACCAACAGCAAGCTCCGGCTCGCGCTCAACCGGCTGCAGGATTCGCAATCGAAAATCGAACAGCAGAACAGGGAACTGCAACGACTCGCCAACTACGACCAACTCACCGGCATTCTCAATCGGCGCGCCTTTTTCGAGCGCGGCGAAGAAATCCTGCGCTTCTGCGTACAGAGCCGGATGTCGCTGGTCTGCATCATGAGCGACATCGATCACTTCAAGTCCATCAACGACAACTACGGCCATCCGGTGGGCGACGCCGCCATCAAGGTCGTCGCCTCGCTGCTGAGCAAAAACACGCGACACAACGACGTCGTCGGGCGCTACGGCGGCGAAGAATTCTGCATCCTCCTGCCCGGCCTCGACGAGGCCCAGGGATTCGAAATCGCCAACCGCATGCGCGAAAGTATCGAACGACTGGCCGGCAAGGGCGTGCGCAGCATCGAAGGACTGCGCATCACCTCCAGCTTCGGCATGGTCGTCCAGACCTCGCCCGACCAGACCCTCCCGGAACTGATCGAACTGGCGGACCAGGCGTTGTACCACGCCAAGGAAAATGGCCGGAACAAGGTGGCGATCCTGAACGATCTCAACGAGACGCCGCGACTGGCGCCCGGAGCCGCCGAGGCGGCATCCGCCGTGGAAGCGGGGTAAACTCTTGCTCAAGGATTGCTTCCGGGAAATCGTCCATGACGCCAAACAGCCCCTCTTCCGTCAATAACGACTCCAAGAAAACACTACTGCTCACCGCCCTGCTCGGTTCGCTGCCGCTATCCGTCGGCATGAGGCTGCGCGAGCGACTGTATCGGTCGCTGTTCGGGGCTTTGGGAGAAGGCGTGCGTATTCATCCACGGGTGGAGTTGATCGGGTTGCGGCATATTTTTCTCGGCGACCGGGTGCAGTTGTGGCGCAATGTGGCGCTGAGTTGCTGGACAGGCGGCAGCCGGATCGAGATCGCGGATGACGTTGTCATGGATCGCGGCATCTATCTGCAAGGCGTCGGGGGGCAAATCGAAATCGGCGCGCGCAGCTATATCGGGCCCTATGTCTGCATGTCGGGGCCAGGCAATGTCCGCATCGGCGCGGATTGCCTGATCGCTTCCCACAGCACGTTGTACGCCAACAACCATGTTTTTTCCGATCCGGACAAGCCGATCAACCAGCAATCGCTGCGATTCTCGGGCATCGAGGTCGGCGATGACTGCTGGCTGGGCTCCGGAGTTCGGGTGATGG
>DRPO01000421.1 GCA_011330835.1 Gammaproteobacteria bacterium
ACCGACCGCAATTCTACTTCCGGACCACCGACGTCACGGGCGCGGTAGACCTTCCGGAAGGAACGGAAATGGTCATGCCGGGCGACAACGTCAAGATGACGGTGAGCCTGATCGCGCCGATCGCGATGGAAGAAGGATTGCGATTCGCGATCCGGGAAGGCGGGCGCACCGTGGGCGCTGGTGTTGTGTCCAAGATTATTGAGTAACGATGATGAAAAGCCAGAGTATCCGAATCCGTCTTAAAGCGTTCGATCACCGACTCATCGATCGTTCCGCGCGCGAGATCGTTGAAACAGCCCGTCGCACCGGCGCCCGGGTCAAGGGGCCTATTCCCCTGCCGACCCGGAAGGAGCGCTTTACCGTGCTGATTTCTCCGCATGTCAACAAGGATGCGCGGGATCAATACGAGCTGCGTACGCACAAGCGCCTGATGGATATCGTCGAGCCGACCGAGAAGACGGTTGACGCCCTGATGAAGCTGGATCTCGCCGCTGGAGTGGATGTGCAGATAAAGCTTAACTAAGCGAAGATATTCTGGCATAATGCGCGCCCTTTAGCGGCCCGGGTCGGATTTCCGACTCGGGCCGCGAGTTTCTAGGAAATTGAAAATAGCTGGTTTTTGTCAGCTGAGGTTAATGAAAATGTCGATCGGAGTTGTTGGAAGAAAGCTTGGCATGAGCCGGGTTTTTACCGAAGACGGCGCTTCTGTTCCCGTCAGCGTTATCGAAGTGCTGGCGAACCGGGTCTGTCAGGTCAAGAACGAGGAGACGGATGGTTACACCGCGATCCAGGTGACTTCCGGCGCCCGAAAGGCTTCTCGCGTCAACAAGCCGATGGCCGGCCATTTCAAGAAGGCGGGCGTCGAGCCGGGGCGTGGTCTGTGGGAATTCCGCGTGGACGGAGACCATGGTTATGAAGTGGGCGCTGAAATCGGTTGCGATATTTTCGAGCCGGGCCAGGTTGTCGATGTCAGCGGCGTGACGATCGGCAAGGGCTTTGCCGGCACGATCAAGCGCCACAATTTCGCAGGCAAGGACGCAACGCACGGTAACTCGATCAATCACCGGACGCCGGGTTCGATTGGTCAGTGCCAAACGCCGGGCCGCGTGTTCAAGGGCAAGAAGATGTCAGGCCACATGGGCAACGTCAAGCGAACTCAGCAGAACCTGGAAGTGGTCAAGGTCGATGCTGAGAGAAATCTGGTTTTGATCAAGGGCTCGGTGCCCGGGTCGAAGGGCGGTGATGTCATCATCGCTCCGGCAGTCAAGAAGAAAGGTTAGTTATGGATCTTCAGGTTGTAGGCGGCGGTAGCGTGTCGGTATCCGAAGACGCTTTTGGCAAGGCGTTCAATCCCGCGCTGGTGCATCAGGCCGTTGTGGCCTATCTTGCGGGCGGACGCGCGGGAACCAAGGCGCAAAAGAACCGTTCCGATGTGTCCGGCGGCGGCGCCAAGCCGTGGCGTCAAAAGGGCACCGGTCGCGCTCGCGCGGGTACGATCCGCAGCCCGCTGTGGCGTTCCGGCGGCGTAACGTTCGCGGCGCGTCCTCGCGACTATTCGCAAAAGCTGAACAAGAAAATGTATCGGGGCGCGATCCGCTCGATCGTCTCGGAGCTGGCGCGCCAGGAGCGGCTGGTGGTTGTCGATTCGTTCGCTTGCGATACGCACAAGACGAAGGATCTGGTGAAGAAGCTCGCGGATCTCGGTCTGAATGACGTATTGATCGTTGTCGAGTCGGTCGATGACAATCTCAAGCGCGCATCGGGCAATCTGCATCGCGTCGATGTGTCGGATGTGTCTGGCCTCAACCCCGTTTCCCTGTTGCGAAACGAGAAGGTTTTGATGACTTCCGGAGCGGTCAAGAAAGTAGAGGAGTGGTTGTCATGAATCAAAACAGACTGCTTCAGGTGCTGCGGATGCCGCATGTCTCCGAAAAGTCCGCGCTGGCCGCTGAAAACAGCAATCAATATGTTTTCAAGGTTGCCGTTGACGCCACCAAGAAGGAGATCCGCAAGGCGGTCGAATCCATCTTCGATGTCAAGGTGGAGCAGGTGCGCGTCGTCAATGTGAAGGGCAAGACCAAGCGTTTTGGCATGCGCGATGGCAAGCGATCCGACTGGCGCAAGGCGTATATTCGCGTCCAGGAAGGTCAGGAAATCGAATTCGCCGGAGTCGAATAGTCATGGCTACTATCAAGGCAAAACCCACATCGCCCGGTCGGCGATTTACCGTTAGCGTCGCGCGTCCTCACCTGCACAAGGGTGAACCGCATGCGCCGCTGGTAGAGAAGAAAACCAAAACCGGTGGCCGCAACAACAAGGGTCGGATTACCACCCGTCATGTTGGCGGCGGTCACAAGCAGCGCTACAGGGTCATTGATTTCAAGCGCAAGAAGGACGGCATTCAGGCCAGGGTTGAGCGGATCGAATACGATCCCAACCGAACGGCGCATATCGCGTTGCTGGTGTATGCCGATGGCGAGCGGCGTTATATCATCGCGCCCCAGTCTCTGCGCGCCGGCGATACCGTTCAATCGGGCATTACCGCGCCGATCAAGCCGGGGAATGCGTTGCCGTTGAGGAACATTCCGGTTGGCACCGTGGTTCATTGCGTCGAGCTCAAGCCGGGCAAGGGCGCGCAAATGGCTCGCAGCGCCGGGACGTCGGTTCAACTGGTGGCGCGCGAGGGCAACTATGCCACCTTGAGGCTTCGTTCCGGCGAAATGCGTAAGGTGCTGTCCGAGTGTCGCGCGACGGTTGGCAGTGTCTCCAACTCGGAGCACAACCTGATAAAGCTCGGCAAGGCGGGCGCCAAGCGCTGGCGTGGCGTTCGGCCCACCGTTCGCGGCGTGGCGATGAATCCGGTGGATCACCCTCATGGCGGCGGCGAAGGTCGTACCTCGGGCGGTCGCCATCCGGTTTCGCCCTGGGGGATGCCGACCAAGGGATACAAAACGCGCAAGAACAAGCGCACGGATAAACTGATTGTGCGTCAGCGCAAGAAACGCAAGTAAGTGAGGTAGTCAAGTGCCACGTTCGCTGATTAAAGGCCCGTTCGTCGACCATCACCTGGAAAAGAAGGTGAGGGCGGCTGTCGAATCGGGCGACAAGAAGCCTATCAAGACCTGGTCGCGCCGCTCCATGGTGACGCCGGACATGGTGGGTCTGACGATTGCCATTCATAACGGGCGTCAGCACATGCCGGTTTTGATTAACGAGAACATGGTTGGCCACAAATTGGGCGAGTTCGCCATGACGCGCACCTATCGCGGCCACGTAGCCAACAAGAAGGCGAGGTAATCACAGTGTCTATCGAGACATCAGCCCGACTGAAAATGGCGAGGATTTCGCCCCAGAAGGCGCGTCTGGTTGCCGACCAGGTGCGCGGCCTTGAGGTCGAAAAAGCGCTGGAAGTGCTGACATTCAGCCCGAAGAAGGCGGCCAGGATCGTGAAGAAGGTGCTGGAGTCGGCCATCGCCAACGCGGAAAACAATGAGGGCGCCGACATCGACGAACTCAAGGTTTCGACGATTTACGTAGACCAGGGGCCGGTTTTCAAACGCATCCAGGCGCGGGCGAAAGGGCGCGCCAACCGCATTGTCAAACGCACCAGTCATATTACTGTCTGCGTCAGCGATCAGTAGGAACAAACTATGGGACAAAAAGTACACCCAATCGGTTTTCGGCTCGGGATTTCCGCCGACTGGAACTCACGCTGGTACGCGGATGGTCGCGACTACGCCCGGAATCTGCTGAGCGATACGCGGATACGCGAATTCTTGATGAAGAAGCTGGCGAATGCTTCCGTCAAGAAGATCGAGATTCAGCGGTTCGCCGGCAATGCGCTGGTGACGATTCATACCGCGCGTCCCGGCATCGTTATCGGCAAGAAGGGCGAGGATATCGAGCGCTTGCGGAAAACGGTCGCCTCCATGATCGGCGTGGATGTCGACAAGCTCAAGATGAATATCGAGGAAGTGCGCAAGCCGGAAATCGAGGCGCAACTGGTCTCCGAGAGCATCTCGCAGCAGCTTGAGCGCCGCATCATGTTTCGGCGCGCCATGAAACGCGCGGTCAGCAACGCGATGCGTCTGGGCGCCCTCGGCGTCAAGGTGCATGTATCCGGGCGTTTGAACGGCGCGGAAATCGCGCGGGCGGAGTGGTATCGCGAAGGTCGCGTTCCGCTGCACACGCTTCGCGCCGATATCGATTACGGTTTTACCGAAGCCAAGACGACCTACGGGATTCTTGGCGTCAAGGTGTGGATCTACAAGGGCGAGGTTTATGACCTCGAGTCCAAGCGCCAAGCGTCGAAAAAAGCCGCGCCCAAAGGACAGCGTAAGGGTGACTGATCATGTTGCAACCAAAGAGAACCAAGTATCGCAAACAGCATAAGGGCCGCAATCGTGGACTTGCCCAAAACGGTAACAAGGTCAGTTTTGGCGAATACGGCCTGAAAGCGACCGGTCGGGGTCGGATCACGGCGCGTCAGATCGAGGCGGCTCGTCGGGCGATGACCCGTCGCGTCAAGCGCGTTGGAAAAATCTGGATTCGCATTTTTCCCGATGTTCCGGTGACCAAGAAACCACTGGAGGTCCGGATGGGTAAAGGAAAGGGCAACGTGGAATACTGGGTTGCCAAGATCCAGCCGGGCAAGATGCTCTACGAGATGGAAGGCGTCGATGAGGAAACCGCGCGCGATGCGTTCAGGCTTGCCGCGGCCAAGCTCCCTGTCCCGACGCAGTTTGTTACACGCCAGGTGATGTGATGAAAGCCGCTGAATTACGTAACAAGACGATCGACGAACTGAATGAAGAGCTCGTCAGTCTCCGGCAGGAGCAGTTCAATCTCCGGATGCAACAGGGGACGGGGCAAACGCCTCGGCCCGACCAGATCCGCAAGGCGCGCAAGAATGTTGCCCGGGTCATGACGATCATCCGTGAAAAGCAGCTTCAGGGTAAAGAGTCATGAGTGAAGAGCGTAAAGAAGAATCGAACAAGATCGAACGGACGGTCTCCGGACGCGTGGTCAGCGACAAGATGGACAAGACCATAACGGTGCTGGTCGAGCGTCGGGTCAAGCACCCCGTGTACGGAAAATTCATCCGTCGATCCAGCAAGTTCCATGTGCACGATGAAAACAATTCGGCGCGGGTTGGCGACACGGTCGTCATCAAGGAGTCTCGCCCGTATTCCAAGACCAAGTCGTGGGATTTGGTCCGAGTCGTCGATTAGTCAGTTATTAATTCGGACGGAATACTGAAATGATTCAGATGCAGACAGTACTCAGCGTTGCTGATAACAGTGGCGCGAAAAAGGTACAGTGCATAAAAGTGTTGGGCGGGTCTCATCGTCGTTACGCGGCGATCGGGGACGTCATCAAGGTCAGCGTCAAGGAGGCCATCCCGCGCGGGAAGGTCAAGAAGGGCGATGTCTATAATGCCGTGGTCGTGCGCACGGCCAAGGGCGTGCGTCGCAAGGATGGTTCGCTGATCCGCTTCGACAATAATGCGGCGGTTCTGCTGAACAATCAGAATCAGCCGATTGGCACACGTATTTTTGGTCCGGTGACGCGAGAACTCAGAACCCAGCAGTTCAT
The DNA here is from genome assembly GCA_011330835.1 of Gammaproteobacteria bacterium. Lineage (GTDB taxonomy): Bacteria > Pseudomonadota > Gammaproteobacteria > UWMA-0217 > UWMA-0217 > HyVt-560. The sequence continues at coordinate 5,596 of DRPO01000421.1, forward strand.
GAAGATTATCTCGCTGGCCCCGGAAGTTCTTTAACGGAGAGATCGATGAACCGTTTACGTAAAGGCGACGAAGTCATTGTCATTGCCGGAAAGGACAAGGGGCGTCGGGGAACCGTTGAAAAGGTTCTTCGCAATGGCCGCGTTCTCGTGCAGAACATCAACATGGTGAAAAAGCACCAGAAGGGCAATCCCAATGCGGGCGTTCCCGGCGGCATCATCCAGAAGGAGATGCCGTTGCACGCTTCCAATGTCATGTTGTTCAACCCGGCTACCGGCAAGGGCGACCGGATTGGTTACAAGACGCTCGAAGATGGTCGCAAGGTCCGTTACTTCAAATCGAATAACGAAACCGTTGACCAGTAGGTGAATCATGTCCAGGTTACAGACACTGTATAAAGAAGAAATTGCCGGAAAGCTCCAGGCCGAACTCGGGCTGAGCAACCCGATGGAAGTTCCGCGCCTCGAGAAGATTACCCTGAACATGGGTCTGGGCGAGGCGGTTTCGGACAAGAAGATCATTCAGAACGCGATTAACGACATGTCCCTGATCGCGGGCCAACGCGCGGTGCCCACGCTGGCGCGGCTGTCAATCGCGGGGTTCAAGATCCGCGACGGCTGGCCCATTGGTTGCAAGGTCACGCTGCGTCGGGAAAGGATGTATGAGTTTTTCGATCGGCTGATCAATATCGCGATTCCCCGGGTTCGCGACTTCAGGGGGTTGAGCCCCAAGAGTTTCGATGGCCGCGGGAACTACAACATGGGTGTGAAGGAGCAAATCATTTTCCCCGAAATCGATTATGACAAGATCGATGCGCTGCGGGGTATGGATATTGCTATCACCACGAGTACGAACAATGATGATCACGCCCGGGCCTTGCTCAAGGCGTTTTCATTTCCATTCAGAAACTAGAAGCGGGATTTATGGCTAAGGTATCAATGCTTCAGCGCGAGAAGCGCCGGGTAAAGGCTAACAAGCGGTACGCCGCCAAACGCGCCGAATTGAAGGCGATTATTCGCGACCCGAATGCTGATTTCGAAGTTCGGATGGATGCGGTCATGCGCCTCCAAAAGCAGCCGAGGGACGCCAGCAAGTGCCGGCAGCGGAATCGTTGCGGTCTGACGGGGCGTCCGCATGGGTACTATCGGAAATTCGGCCTGGGACGCAACAAGTTGCGTGAACTCGCCATGCGCGGCGATATCCCCGGTCTGGTCAAGGCTAGCTGGTAAGAGGTGAATCATGAGTATGTCTGATCCCATAGCGGACTTCCTGACGCGGATTCGCAATGCCCAGCGCGCGGGCCTGGAGTCCGTTTCCATGCCGGCCTCCAAGCTCAAGGGCGCGATCGCCCAGGTCTTGATGAATGAAGGCTATATCCAGTCTTTCGCCGTCAGCGATGACGCCAAGCCGACGCTGACGATCGAGCTCAAGTATTTCGAGGGCAAGCCGGTGCTGGAGCATATCAAGCGCGTGAGCCGCCCGGGGTTGCGTATCTTTAAGGGCAAGGATGAACTGCCGGTTGTCAACGGTGGTTTGGGCGTTGCGATTGTTTCGACATCCAAGGGTGTTGTCAGCGATCGTGAAGCTCGCGCCGCGGGTAACGGTGGCGAAATTCTTTGTACCGTGAGTTAACAGGAAATTTGCGATGTCTCGTATTGCCAAGGCGCCCGTCGAGGCGCCCTCCGGAGTCGATATAAAAATTGATGGGCAGAATCTGTCGCTGAAAGGCCCGAAAGGCGCCTTTGAGTACACGATTCATCCCGATGTTGTCGTTACCCAGGAGGGCAACGCGCTCACGTTCGCCATGCGGGAAGGGCTGCGCAAGGACGCAATGGCGGGGACCATGCGCTCGGTGGTCAACAATATGGTGATCGGCGTTTCGCAGGGATTCGAGAAGAAGCTCGAGCTGGTGGGCGTGGGTTATCGCGCCGCCGTGCAGGGCAAGAAACTCAACCTCTCTCTCGGCTTTTCGCACCCGGTTGAGTACGAGGTTCCCGAAGGCATTACCGTGGAAACGCCCAGCCAGACCGAGATCGTCATCAAGGGCGCCGACAAGCAGGTCGTGGGCCAGGTGGCCGCGGAAATCCGCGCTTACCGCCCGCCGGAGCCTTACAAGGGCAAGGGCGTCAAGTACGCGGGTGAGTACATCATTCGTAAAGAAGCGAAGAAGAAGTAGGTTTTATCCAATGCACAGCAAAAAGCAGTCCCGAATTCGTCGCGCGCGGAAAACCCGCGCCAAGTTGCGTCAGCTGCGGGTAAACCGACTGACGGTTCATCGCACGCCTCGCCATATCTACGCCCAGATTATCGGGCCGGACAGTGCGACGACGCTGGTCAGCGCCTCGACGCTGGACAAGGATGTGCGTAAAGACCTGAAGTCGACCGGAAACGTCGAGGCCGCCGCCGTGGTGGGCAAGCTCATCGCCGAGCGCGCCCGCGAAAAAGGCATCGAGCAGGTGTCATTCGACCGTTCGGGTTTCAAGTACCACGGTCGGGTCAAGGCGCTGGCCGATAGCGCTCGTGAAGCTGGATTGAAAATTTAAGGGTATTGACGATGGCGCGTACAGAATCTAACGAACCAAATGATGGTCTGATCGAGAAGCTTGTCACCATCAACCGGGTAGCCAAGGTAGTCAAGGGCGGTCGTCAGTTCGGCTTTACCGCGTTGGCCGTGGTGGGCGATGGCGATGGTAAAATCGGTATCGGCTATGGCAAGGCGCGGGAAGTGCCCCTGGCGATCCAGAAGGCCATGGAAAAAGCCCGTCGCGAGATGGTGACCGTGTCGTTGAACGACGGCACCCTGCATTACGCCATGACCGCCCGCCACGGCGGCGCCAAGGTGTACATGCAGCCCGCTTCCGAAGGCACCGGCGTTATCGCGGGCGGCGCCATGCGCGCCATATTCGAGGTGGTGGGTGTACGAAATGTCCTGGCGAAGTGTATTGGCTCCACCAACCCGATCAACGTGGTTCGCGCAACCCTGAAAGGCCTGCAACAGATAGCTTCTCCCGAAGCGGTCGCGGCCAAGCGGGGGAAGACCGTGGAAGAGATACTGGGGTAGCAGATCATGGCTGAAAGCAAACAACTCAAGGTAACCTTGTACCGGAGCCTGAACGGGCGTCTCAAGTCGCACAAGGCCTGCGCGCGGGGGCTCGGCATCCGTCGAATCCACAATCCGGTGCTGGTCAAGGATACGCCCGAAAATCGCGGTATGATCAACAAGATTTCCTACATGCTGAATGTAGAGGAAGTGTAACGATGCATTTGAACACGTTAAAACCGGCTGAAGGCAGTCGCCGTAACCGCCGCCGAGTGGGGCGGGGCATCGGCTCCGGGTTCGGCAAGACCGCCGGGCGTGGCCACAAGGGCCAGAAATCGCGTTCGGGCGGCTATCACAAGGTTGGGTTCGAAGGCGGACAAATGCCCATTCAGCGGCGTTTGCCCAAGGTGGGTTTCCGCTCCCGCAAGTCGTTGTCCTCGGCTCAATTGCGGTTGAACGAGTTGAGCGCTGTCGAGGGCGATGTCGTCGATATCGCGGCGCTGAAGGCGGCTGGCGTTATCGGCAAGCATATCCAGCGTGTCAAGGTGTTCGCCTCGGGCGAGATCGACAGAGCGGTTACGCTCAAGGGCGTTGGCGTGACCAAGGGCGCGCGCGAAGCGATTGAAGCGGCCGGCGGCAAGGTCGAGGATTAACCGTGGCGAAGTCCCCTAAAGCGGTCGCCCCGTCCATGGGGGATCTCGGTAAACTCACCGAGCTTCGTCAGCGCCTGATGTTTGTGGTGCTGGCGTTGATCGTCTATCGCATTGGCACGTTTATCCCTGTGCCCGGGATCAATCCGGTCGCGCTGGAGCAATTTTTCAACCAGCATACCGGCACCATCCTGGATATGTTCAACATGTTTTCGGGCGGCGCGCTGAAACGTCTGAGTCTCTTCGCGCTCGGCATCATGCCGTACATCTCCGCCTCGATCATCATGCAGCTGCTGGCCGTGGTCGTTCCTTCTTTGGAGCAGTTGAAGAAAGAGGGCGAGGCGGGACGGCGCAAGATTACGCAGTACACGCGTTATTTCACGGTGGTTCTGGCGACGTTTCAGGCGATCGGCGTTGCGGTCAGCCTGGACGCCCAAAGCGTTGGCGGCCTCTCGGTCGCGATCAACCCGGGTTTCTCCTTCATTTTCACCACGGTGATTTCGTTGGTAACCGGCACGCTTTTCCTGATGTGGCTCGGCGAGCAGATTACCGAAAGGGGATTGGGGAACGGCATCTCGATTATTATTTTCGGCGGTATTGTCGCCGGCCTGCCTGCCGCTGTCGCCGGGACGCTGGAGCTGGCTCGCACGGGCGAGCTGTCGCCGGGTCTGGTGCTGCTGATTCTGGTGCTTGCGGTGGCGGTGACCTTTTTCGTTGTCTTTGTTGAAAGAGGGCAGCGTCGGATCACGGTAAACTACGCGAAGCGGCAGCAGGGGCGGAAGCTGTATGCGGCTCAATCGAGTCACTTGCCGCTGAAACTGAACATGGCGGGCGTTATCCCGCCGATCTTCGCGTCGAGCATCATTCTGTTTCCCGCGACGCTGGGG
>DRPO01000422.1 GCA_011330835.1 Gammaproteobacteria bacterium
GAAATCTTCCGCCAGTTCGGGCCAGCCCTGAGCGTGCCATTCGATCAGGCTTTGCAGGAAGGCGATATGCGCGTCGCTGGCGTTCAGCGCCGGTATGTAGTGGAAACTTTCGCCACCGGCGCGGAGAAACACATCGCGGTTGGTCTCGGCGATTTCCTCCAGCGTCTCCAGGCAATCCGCCGAAAAGCCGGGGCAGGCGACGTCCACGCGCTTGACGCCGCTTTTCGGCAGGCCGCGCAGCGTCGCCTCGGTGTAGGGCTTGAGCCATTCCTCGCGCCCGAAGCGGGACTGGAAGGTGAGCATCCACTCGTCATCGCTCAGTTCCAGCGCCCGCGCCAGCAAGCGCGCGGTTTTCTGGCACTCGCAGAAATACGGATCGCCCTGGCGCAGGCAGCGCTTCGGAATGCCGTGGAACGACAGCAGCAGCTTGTCGCCCCGGCCATGGGCTTCCCAGTAGGCCCGGATATGGTTGGCCAGCGCGTCGATATATTCCGGATCGTCGTGATAATGACTGATGAAGCGAAATTCGGGCACCCAGCGCCGATGCCGCAGCACATCGGTCACCTCGTCGAATACCGATCCGGTCGAGGTGGCCGAATACTGGGGGTACAACGGCAGCACCAGCAGGCGACGCGCCCCCGCCGCGTGGAGGCTGTCCAGCGCCGATTCGATCGAGGGATTGCCATAGCGCATGCCGACCGCCACCTCCACCATCCCCGGATACCGCTGCTCGAACGCCTGAGCCAGTCGCTCCGCCTGCTTGTTGGCGTTGACCAGCAACGGCGAACCGGCCTCGGTCCAGATCGAGGCATAGGCCGCCGCGCTCTTCCTTGGCCGCACATTGAGCACCACCAGGTTGAGAATCAGCCACCACAGTGGCCGGGGAATCTCGACGATTCGCGGATCCCAGAGGAACTCCTTGAGATAGCGACGCACCGCCGCCGGCGTGGGCTCGTCTGGCGATCCCAGGTTCACCAGCAATACGCCCAGTTTGGCCGGCAGGTCATGGCGGAAAGCGAATTCCCCCTGGTAACGGGACATGGCGTTATCCTTTGGCGTTGGCGAAAACTTCGCGGAAAAGGGCGCATGTTACCCTGTCTCAACGCTTGTGGGTACGGCGAAGCTCCCGCGAGGGGGTATACTGGCTATTGAGCGAATACGCCCCGGCGTCACAGAGGTTCAGCCATGAACATTCGACCAGCTATCATCTTGGGCGCGGCCCTTCTGCTCGGCGGTTGCGCCAGCAATCTGCCAAAACCCATTGCCGACAAGCCCGCTCACACCGTTCCGCTGAAGCAGGCGCGGCAAGATATCGAAGCGAACAAGGGCGTCGAGGTGCGCTGGGGTGGAACGGTCGCCTCGGTGAGAAATTTCCCGCAACGCTCGGAAGTCGAAGTCGTCTCCCGCCCCCTGTACGCCAACGGGCGTCCGAAAGACAGCGACCAGTCGGACGGACGTTTCATCGCTGTCGTGCGGGGATTCATCGACCCCGATGTGTATCAAAAAGGGCGCCAAGTCACGGTGCATGGCGTCATCGACGGAGCCCAGTCCGGCAAGATTGACGCCCATGACTATCGCTACCCCCGCGTCGACGCCGATACCCTCTATCTCTGGCCGAAACTACGCGAGGACTGCGCCGACTACTATGACCCCTGGTTCTACCCCTGGGGTTATCCAGCGGGCTACTGGCCCTCCCGGTATCATTTCTTTTTGCCTCCTCAGTAAAATCTGTGGGTCATCGGCGGCGTGGGTAGGTTTCCAAGTGCATGATATAACGCAACTTCCGCCCCCCGGTAAGTACGAAAACCATAAGAATTTCTCGTAGTCACTTTTGCCTTGTTGTTTAAACCCTCGACAACGCCGCTGGAGAAGGCCTTTTTCGCCTTGAACCAGTTAAGGATAAGCGGCTTGTGATTGCGGATTGTCTTGGCC
>DRPO01000423.1 GCA_011330835.1 Gammaproteobacteria bacterium
ATTGGCCGAGGCGCTGCGGCCAGGCGGGCTGCTGTTCTACCAGACCTTCACCGAAGAGAAGACGCCCGGCGGCGCGGGGCCGCGCAATCCCGACTACTTGTTGAGACCCAATGAACTGCTGGACGCCTTCAGGGGGCTGCGCGTTCTGGCCTATCGCGAGGAAGGGACTGTCGGCGACCGCGCTCGCGGGATGAGAAACGAGGCGTTGCTGGTGGCCAGACGCTGAGCCTCTTGCCCGGCGTCAGTGTCAGGCTTCCCGCACCGACTGTTGTTTCCTCAACCGCTCGATCGCCTTGACGTGGAGCTGGCTGACGCGGGATTCGCTGACGCCCATGATTTTGGCGATTTCCTTGAGGTTCATTTCCTCGTCATAGTAGAGCGACAGCACCAGCCGTTCCTTTTCCGGCAGGCGTTTGATGGCTTCCGAGACCCGTTTCATGCGGGTGGCGCGCTGGAGATATTCCTGGGGGCCCTTGTCCGGCGAGGGGGCGTCCAGCAATGAGGCGCCATTTTCATCGACGTGTTCGTCCGTGCTGATGAGCCGCGAATCGGCGGCGAGCCGGACGATGCGGTGGAGCTCCGCCAGTGTGATGCCGATTTCCGAGGCAATGGCGCGTTCGGTGGCGCGCTTGCCGGTGCGGGCTTCGATGCGCTGGCGGGCGGCGGCGACTTCGCGGATGTTGCGGCTGATCGAGCGGGGCGTCCAGTCGCTGGTGCGGACTTCGTCCATTACCGCGCCGCGTATGCGGATGCCGGCGTAGGTGTTGAAGTTGGCGCCGCGTTCGGCATTGAAGTTTTCGGCGGCGCTCATCAGGCCGATGATGCCGGCCTGGAACAGGTCATCGGCCTGGACGCTGGGCGGCAGTTTCTTTTTGACCCGGTAGACGATTTGACGAACCAGTTCGCCATGCTCTTGTATCAGGCGTTCGTGATCAACAGGGGCGTTCGTTTTATGGTTATCGGTTTTGCTCATGTCATCAGTATCGGGTTGTGATTTTTTTCTTGTTGCGCGACACAGTGGTCTGTTGGACCTTTGTTGTTATCGCCCTGGCGGCGTCGCCAATCCGGCGCGCGGATCGCGGGGTGTCGCGGATTCAGTTCAGGACGCGCGGGGACTCGTGGCCCTTCGTCTGCTGGCGAAAGGCCTTGACGCGGTGGATCGCCAGCGCCTTTTCGACCAGGTGTTTGGCCTGGGCGCGATAGAGATGGGAGTGGGTCGCTCCGCCGTCCGACCACATCGCGACCGGGAGACGGTGGCGGATAACGGTCGCCAGCACGGGGCCGATGGAATCCACGCTGTCCACCTTGGTGATGACGCAGGATTGCCGGGGCAATGCGCCGGACAGACTGGCGGCCAGTCGCTCCAGCGTTCGGCGGGGCAGGGTGGCGGGCAGAACCAGGCAGCAGTCGATGGGCTGAGTGGTCTGGGCGATCGCCAGCTTCCGGGGGGCGCGCAGCTCCTGTTGGGTCAGGGCGGGGGTATCGACGAGCACCAGTTCATTCCACGCGGGTTTTGTCAGGTCGGCGATATCGGCGCCGGTTTCCAGCACGACCTTGGCGTCGTCCAGCATCTCGCGAAGATCGGCGATTTCTTCGGGCGGCAAGGCTTCCAGGCTCACGAAACGGATGGCGGCGATGTCTTCGCGTTCGCGCGCCAGCCGCGCCATTTTGGCCAGGGTGCTGGTTTTGCCGGCTGAAACCGGGCCGATCATGGCGATGATCTTGCCGGGCGCGATCAATTCATCGGAGAGCACGGGCAGCATCCGGGCCAGTTCGGCGTGCGCGTCGCGGATGGCGGTTGCCGGCGTCGACAGCGAGATCGAATCGGTGCGATAGGCCAGCTGTCCCGCCAGTTCATCGCCCAGCCCCAGCTTTTGCAGGTGGGCGTGAAGACGGATCCGGGCGCCTTCGCGGTCGGCGGCTCGGCTTCGACTGTCGCGGGAGGGTCGCGCCTCGGCGTCCCCGGGCGCCTTGGCCGCGGCCAGAATCTCGACGCCTTCGCGGATGTTCTTGTGGCTGAAAACGATGGCGTCCTCGCCAAGATATTTTCGAACCTGCGCCAGCGCGGCCTCTGAATCGGGCGCAAAGAATCGGACTATCTTCATGCCGGTTTCCTCCCTGAAAACCTCTGCGTTCTGATGGGATCCAGATTAGCGGCAGCCGCGCCGGGATTGGCGGGAATAGCGCACAGAGAAGCCGTTGCGCCGCCGGGAAAAACAAACCTGCATCTCGAATAGCCTGAATCCGGTCGGTTTTCCGGATGAGCGCGGATCATGCGGCGAGCGGGAAAAGTCAGACGCGCCCACGCGCCCAAAACCAGAAAAGAAACACGAGGCGCGTCGCAATGCCGTTTAGTCAAGCGGGTCCAAAGCACCCACCCACGCGTGCGGTGGGCGTTTCCCTCCGTCACCGAACCCCGTCCGTCATTCCCGCGAAAGCGGGAATCCAGCGTCTCGTTCTGGATTCCGGGTCTTCGCTCCACTCAGCCCGGAATGACGGGTGGGGAGGGATGGTGGGGATTCGGTCGTGGAGCTCCTAACCCTTTCAGAGGGAACAGTCGGTATGTACCGACTGAGCGCGACAATATATGAAACTATGGATAGTAATCGACGACCTCAAGAGCGATACCCAACGCCGTCGCCGGCAAGATGCTGGCGCTCCCAGCCCC
>DRPO01000424.1 GCA_011330835.1 Gammaproteobacteria bacterium
GGCGGCGTCTCCAATGTGTCCTTCTCGTTTCGCGGCAACAACCCCGTCCGGGAGGCCATTCACGCGGTTTTTCTGTATCACGCCATTCAGGCGGGCATGGGCATGGGCATCGTCAACGCCGGTCAATTGGCGATTTACGACGACCTGCCCGGGGAGCTGCGCGACGCCGTCGAGGACGTGGTGCTCAATCGCCGCCCCGACGCTACCGAGCGGCTGCTGGAAATCGCGCCGAAGTACAACAACAAGGGCGAGGTCGAGGATAACTCGGCGGCTCTGGAATGGCGCTCCTGGCCCGTCAACAAACGCCTCGAACACGCGCTGGTCAAGGGGATCACCGAATTCATCGACGAGGACACCGAAGAAGCGCGGCTGGCGGCGGACAAACCGCTGGATGTCATCGAAGGCCCGCTGATGGATGGCATGAACGTGGTGGGCGATCTGTTCGGCGCCGGCAAGATGTTCCTGCCGCAAGTGGTCAAATCCGCACGGGTGATGAAAAAGGCAGTCGCCTGGCTGCTGCCCTATATCGAGGCGGAAAAGGCCGAAGGGGACATCAGCACGGCGGGCAAGATCCTGATGGCCACGGTCAAGGGCGATGTGCACGACATCGGCAAGAATATCGTCGGCGTCGTGTTGCAATGCAACGGCTATGAAATCGTCGATCTCGGCGTCATGGTTCCGGCGGACAAGATCCTTCGCACCGCGCGCGAGGAGAACGTCGATATCATCGGCCTGTCCGGCCTGATCACCCCCTCGCTCGATGAAATGGTGCACGTTGCGAAGGAAATGCAGCGCATGGACTTCGACATTCCGCTACTGATCGGCGGCGCGACAACCTCCAGGGTGCATACCGCCGTCAAGATCGACCCCGGTTACGACCACGCGGTGGTGTATGTCCCGGACGCTTCGCGCGCCGTCGGCGTCGCCGGCAAGCTGCTCTCCGACGACCAGCGCGAAGCCTACGAGTCGAGCGTCAAGGCCGAATACGCCGCGATCCGCGAGCGGCGGGCGGGCAAGCAATCCTCCCGCAAATCCGTCACGCTCGCCGACGCCCGGAAGAACAAGGTCAGTATCGACTGGGACAACTACCAGCCGCCGAGACCCGCCGCGCTGGACAAGGATTTCAACCACGGGATACGGATCGAGCGCGCCAATGGCGGCGTCATCCTGACTTTCGACGACTACCCGCTGACCGAACTGGTGGAGCGCATCGACTGGACGCCGTTTTTCTCCACCTGGGAACTGGCCGGCAAATACCCCGGAATTCTCGAAGATGAAGTCGTCGGCGAGGAAGCCAGAAAACTGCTGGTCGACGCCAAAGCCATGTTGAAACGGATCGTCGAGGAAAAATGGCTCACCGCCCGCGCGGTAATCGGATTCTTCCCGGCCAACAGCGTTCGCCACGACGATATCGAAATCTACGCCGACGAGCATCGCGACCAACCCGTACTCACGTTGCACCACCTGCGCCAACAGATCGAGCGCAACAACAACCGCCCCAATTTCTCGCTGGCCGACTACGTCGCCCCCAGGGAAACCGGCAAGCCCGACTATATTGGCGCCTTCGCCGTCACCACCGGCATCGGCATCGAACCCCACCTGAAAAAATTCCGCGAGCAACACGACGACTACAACGCCATCATGCTCGAAGCGCTCGCCGATCGTCTCGCCGAAGCGCTGGCCGAGCGACTCCACGAACGGGTGCGCAAGGAATTCTGGGGCTACGCCCCCGACGAAAAACTCAGCAACGATGAATTGATCGCCGAAGCCTACCAGGGCATCCGCCCCGCGCCCGGCTACCCCGCC
>DRPO01000425.1 GCA_011330835.1 Gammaproteobacteria bacterium
CCTGACTCTGTCCGAACAGAGGAATCACCCAGGAGCTGAACAGCGCGTGTTGCCAACTGTCGAAACCGGCGCCTTCGCCGTACAGCGCAAATCCGGTCACGACCATGAATACCGCCGCCCACAGAAACATCCAGTGCATGATGAAGATCGCCAGCGGATTGTGGCCGGTGTATTTCTCGGGTTCCTTGGCCAGGAACAAATACCATTTCACTTCGCGCCACAGGCCGCGCCAGTAGCTTGGCTTGAGTATGTTGTGTACGAAGATTTCGCGCGCGTGACTGTTGCCGACGAAGGCCCAGTACAGCCGCCCCAGCAAGCCAATGGCGAAAATGTAGGCGGCGGCGAAATGGGCAAAACGGATATACCCCATCAGAAAGTGATCGCTCGCCTCCCCGGGCAAGGCCGGTAGCGGCGATCCAATGAGATAGCCGGTAATGGCCAGCACAACGATCGCCAGGGCGTTGATCCAGTGCCAGAGGCGTATCGGGGCCTCGTAGACATAAACCGCGGGTTCGGTATGCGCCTTGTGTGATGAGACAGCAGTCATATCGACATCCTCAGAGATTGATGGGACCGGTGGTGACGGTGGACAGCTCCTCGCCCTCTTCGCTCATGACGTGGGTCGAGCAGGCCAGACAGGGATCGAAGCTGTGAATATTGCGCAGGATTTCCACGGGCTCTTCGGCGACTTCGACTTTGGTGTTCATCATTGACGCCTCGAAAGCGCCGATGTTGCCCGCATCGTCGCGCGGCGATCCGTTCCAGGTGGTGGGCACCACGCACTGATAATTCTCGATCCGCGTATCCTTGATGCGGATCCAGTGGCCCAGCGCGCCGCGCGGCGCTTCGGTAAACCCCACGCCCTTGGCCTCGGCGGGCCAATCGGCGGGATCCCACATTTCGCCGCTGTGGGTGGTGGTATCGCCATTCTTGATGTTGCTCATCAGCTTGTCGAAGAAGTGAAGCTGTTGATCCGCCGCCCACTGCGCCTCCAGCGCCCTGGCGGCGGTGCGGCCCAGCGTGGAAAACAGCGCGGTGACCGGCAAATCGAGAATGCTGAGCGTCCGCTTGATCTGCTCGGTCCAGTACTCGTGTCCCTGGGCGTAGCCAACGATGTATCGCGCCAGCGGCCCGACTTCCATGGCGTGCCCCTTCCAGCGCGGCGCCTTGATCCAGGAGTAGCTGGCCCGCTCATCGAGTTGCTCGATGTGTTTGGGCGTCCCCTTGGCGCTGCTGACATCGAAATGGGGATCGGTAACGCCGTCCCAGGGATGCAACCCTTTCACGCCATCGGGATACTTGTACCAGGAGTGCGGAACGAACTCCTGAATCTGCTCCGGGTCGCGATGGTCGATGGGGTGCACGTTCTTGAGATCGCCATTGATGATCGCGCCCTGCGGCATCAGCAGATTCTCCGGCGTATAGTCATTCGCACGCTCCGGAATATCGCCATAAGCGAGAACGTTCTGCCCCGACAAGCCGCCGCCATAGAGCCACCCCTTGTAGAACTGTCCGATGGCGAGAATATCGGGAATATACACATTGTCGACGAACGTCTTGGTTTGTTTGAGAATCTCGTGCACCTGGTTCAGATTGACCATGTTCAGCCCGCCAACCGCGCCCGTCCCGTCGACATTGATGGGGCACGGCACGCCGCCAACACACCAGTTGGGGTGGGTATCCTTGCCGCCGAAAATCGTGCGGGTTTTCATGATCTCCTTCTGAAAATCCAGCGCTTCCAGATAATGCGTCACCGCCATCAGATCGGCTTCCGGCGGCAACAAATAGGCCGGATTGCTCCAGTACCCATTCTTGAACGGCCCCAGCTGCCCCGACTCCACGAATTTTTTCAGCCGGTTCTGAACATCGCGAAAATAACCGGGAGAGGAATGGGGATGGCGTGGCGAGACCTGTTGCTGCAATGCCGAAGTCGCCTTCGGATCCGCCTTGAGCGCATTGACC
>DRPO01000426.1 GCA_011330835.1 Gammaproteobacteria bacterium
ACGCCCAAACGCTGGTTGGCGCGGACATTTTCACAGGAATGGCGATCCCATTCGATAACCGCCTCGGGACGAAATCCGGCCCGGGACAGCCCCATGCCCAATCCGCCCGCTCCGGCGAACAATTCCACCGACCTCATGATGACTTCTCCAGAAAACGCGTTATGCGTTCCCGCAAACCCGATTGATTCCTGATTTCACACTCCCAGATGATCAGGTAATCCCAGCCAAGCTCCCGTAGATGGCGCTGATTGCGCTCATCGCGCCTCCTGTTCCCCTCCAGCTTCGGCTTCCAAAAATCCAGCCGAGACTTGGGCAACCGCGTCAAGGGACAACAATCGCCATGGCGATGCCAGAAGCAGCCATGCACGAAGATCACCTTGCGCTTTCCCGCAAACACCAGATCCGGTTTTCCCGGCAGCTTCGCATCGTGCAACCGATACCGATATCCCATCGAATGAACCAGGCGGCGAACGATCATTTCAGGTTTCGTATCCTTGCCGCGCACCCGGCTCATGCGTTCGCTTCGTTCCAGGCGTGTAAGCGTATCGACCATTGTGCGTGCTCCACGTTCAACCGAATTATACCGCTTGCGATCAAGAATACCCCATTCAGGGGGGCGTGGCGGACTACGCCATTATTTTCAGCAAGGCTATCGGCGAAAAGATGCGCGCGCCAACGAGGCATTCTGGGTCGCAGGAGGTATACCTCTCGCGCTCAGGGCGCTCTGACCGGCAGAATGCCGACGCTCCACCCATCCGCGCGTTGTGCGAACCCTAAACCGCTTGTATCCTCCACTTCCGCCCTCATATACCTCTTGCGACCAAGAACACCTCGTTCAGGGCGTGGGGATTTTCGTCGAGAGCAAGGCGTAAAAACGCAGGCATAGTCGGGCTATGGCTAGTTTTTGCAACGCGGCTATCGGCGAAAAGCCGCGCGCCATGAATGGGGTATTCTTGATTGCGAGAAGTATAAATACCACGTATCAGGAAAAACGCCATGAACCCAGAAGACATCAAGACATTGATCGAGGCCGCCCTTCCCGGCGCGACGGTTTCCGTTTCCGGCGAAGGTGGGAAATACGAGGCGACCGTGATCAGCGACGCATTCGACGGCATGAATACCGTCAAGCGCCACCAGCGCGTGTACCAGATCGTCGATGAGCACATCGCCAGCGGCGCCATCCATGCGCTGTCGATCAAGGCGCTGCTGCCGGACGAGGCTTGAGGCGAATGATGGCGCCGGAATGAACGGCGGTGATTTCCCGACCAACTGTAAAATAGTGTTGAACTTTCGACTGTATCGATGCGTCTTTATATAAGACGCACGCAATATATACTTCTCGCCACGGCGTCCGAATGGGCCGTTTCGGTTCGTCCACGCACCAAAACATCATTGAGGATCATCATGGCGCAAGGAATCACGCCAGCAGGGAAGACGTTATCCACGACCGGAAACTCCCCCGGCTGGGCTGCTTGTTCCGTTTATTCAAACAACCCGTTCACCATTCTTTGACCATCATGCCTGTTGGACGTTGCTTCAATTCGTCTGGCGCGGTCGGCTGGCTGCTGATCCTGTTGCTGGCGCTGCCTCTGCCCGGCTGGAGTTTTGGCTATGCCGACGTGGCCGAGCAGGCGCGCTCGCTGTCGGAGAAAAGGTTCGACCCCCCGGCGAAAATCCCGAAGTTTCTCCGCGAGCTGCGCTATGACGAACTGCGGGATATCCGCTTCAAGCCGGAGAAGAGTCTGTGGCGCGCGCCCGGAACCCGTTTTGATCTGCAATTCTTCCATCCGGGCGGCATCTACGACTACGCCGTGAAGATCAATATTCACGATTCGGAGGGCGTTCATCCGGTTCCGTTCTCGGTGGACAATTTCAACTACGGCAAGAACCCAATCGCCGACAAGATCCCGGACGACCTGGGCTACGCCGGCTTCAAGGTCTATTTTCCGCTGAACCGACCCGGCCAGCAGGACGAGGTGGTGTCCTTCGTCGGCGCCAGCTATTTCCGGGGGCTGGCGAAGGACACGCTGTACGGGCTGTCGGCCCGTGGGTTGGCGATCGACACCGGTCTGGAGAGCGGCGAGGAGTTCCCGCTGTTCCGCGAGTTCTGGATCGACCGGCCTTCGCCGAAATCCACCGCGATCCGGATCTACGCGCTGCTCGACAGCCGCCGCATCACCGGCGCGTATCGCTTCGTGGTGTTCCCCGGCCGGACCACGCGCATGAATGTCCGCGCCACGCTGTTCGCGCGCGACAAGATCCGGGAGCCCGGCGTCGCGCCGCTGACCAGCATGTTCCACTACGGCGAGAATAGCGACCGACCGCACGGCGAGTGGCGTCCCGAGGTGCATGACTCGGACGGGCTAATGCTGCTGAACGGCAACGGCGAACAGCTCTGGCGACCGCTGGTCAACGCCAGCCGTTTGCGGCTCAGCCAGTTTCAGTTGGAAAACCCCAGGGGATTTGGCCTGTTGCAGCGCGACCGGCTTTTCGATCATTACCAGGATCTCGAAACCCGCATGGAAAAGCGCCCCTCGGCCTGGATCACGCCGCTCGGCGACTGGGGCAAGGGTTATGTCAAGCTGACCGAGATCCCGACCAACAACGAATTCAACGACAATATCGTGGCCTACTGGACGCCGCGCAAGTTCCCGCCGCCGGGAGAGCCCTTCGAAATCCGCTATCGCATCGACTGGCTGAAGACCTTTCATGGGCCGGCGACCAGCGAGGTCATCAACACCTTCGTCGGTCGCGGCCAGAAAAAACACCGCCAGCGATTCGTTATTGATTTCCAGCCAGTCAGTCCCCATTCAGGTTCGTCGGGAGACGATATCGCCGCCGATATCTGGCTCTCGAAGCGCGGCAAGCTGATTGAACAACACGTCCAGCCCAACCCGGAAACCGGCGGCTGGCGTCTCTCTTTCGAAATCGAAAACGCCAGCGGCAAGCCGCTGGAACTCAGAGCCTTTCTCCGGCAAGGCGCCGAGACGTTGAGTGAAACCTGGAGCTATCTCGCGGAGGCCCCCGAATGAAACCGATGGAACAACACCACGAGGATGCGGCGCTGGAAGCCTGCGAATCCTTTCTGCGCCAGTTCGAGATCGCCAGTCGCGACTCCCGCGTCGCCACCCTGTGCGAACGCGGCCCCCTGTCTCCGGACGCGCTGGCCTACTGGCGCCGGGCGGCGATCGCCGCCGACCGCTACCTGAGCGCCCTCGATCTCGACGAGTCGACCCACAACCGCCTGCTGCAACAGACGCTCAACCAGGCCTGCGCGCAAATCGACTGGTCGCTGCCGGACAACGCGGTCGCCGTCACCCTGAACCGGCTGCACCGCCTGATTGGCGACGAGCGGGATCGCCTCGCGCTGTGGAGCGAACCCGCCCTCGCCCGCCGACTGAGCCGAGGCGACAGCTACCCCGAATTCCGCCGCGTCAGCATGAAGCCCGCCAGGCCGGGGAAACGGGACAAGGGGCGCGCCGGCATTGGCCAACCGATCGGACAAACCCGCTAACGGAGCCGAAGCGTGACCGCCGCCAACCGATTCAACCACTGGAAGCTGATCGCCGGCCTGCGCCGCGTCGCGCTGTTCGTCGCCGTCGGCGTTCAGACCTGGCTGGCCACCGGCTACCTGCTCAAGATCCTGCCCGACCACGGCGCGACCTGGACGGAAACGGCCATCGCCACGCTGTTCGCCATCCTGTTCGGCTGGATCTCGATGGGCTTCTGGACAGCGCTGGCTGGATTCTTCGTCCTGCTGCTGCGCCCCCGCGCCAGCTCGATCAGCGAATTGCTGGAGGATGTCGATCCCGAACGGATCGACCTGCCGCGCACCGCCATCGTCGCCCCAATCTGCAATGAAGACCCCGAGCGGGTTTTCGCCGGCCTGCGCGCCACCTGGGAATCGCTGATCGAAACCGGCCAGCACGGCCATTTTGAGTTGTTCGTGCTCAGCGACACCAGCGACCCCGACATCTGGGTCGAGGAGGAAGCCGCCTGGGCGCAATGGCTGCGCGAAGCCGGCGCGCCCCGAGTCCACTACCGCCACCGGCGCACGCGCATCAAGAAAAAGACCGGCAATATCGCCGATTTCTGCCGCCGCTGGGGGAACGACTACCGCTACATGATCGTCTTCGACGCCGACAGCCTGATGACCGGCGAGACGCTGGTGAAGATGGTGCGCATCATGGAGCGCCGCCGCCAGATCGGCATCCTGCAAACCGCGCCGCTGACGGTCAACCGGCGCTCGATCTACGCCCGCGCCCAACAGTTCGGCAACCACGTCTTCGGCCCGCTGTTCACCGCCGGGCTCAACTTCTGGCAGATGGGCGACGGCTACTACTGGGGCCACAACGCCATCATCCGCCTGAGGCCCTTCATCGAACACTGCGGCCTGCAGCGGCTGCCGGGCGACCACGCCATGGGCGGCGAAATCCTCAGCCACGACTTCGTCGAGGCCGCCTACATGCGCCGCGCCGGCTACGAAGTCTGGCTGGCCTGGGATCTGCCCGGCAGCTACGAAGAGCCGCCCCCCGCCCTGCTGGACGAACTCAAGCGCGACCGCCGCTGGTCGCAGGGCAACCTGCAACACCTGCGGCTGATCGGCCAGCCGGGCATCACGCTGACCCACCGCGTCATGTTCCTCTACGGCATCATGGCCTACGGCTCATCGCTGTTCTGGTTGCTGCTGCTGGCCGCCTCGACGCTCAACCTGACCCAGCACGCCGGCCAGCCGGTCAGCTTCTTCCCCGACCACTTCACGCTCTACCCCGACTGGTCGCCCGCCTGGGCCTTCGAGCGCGCCATGACGCTGATGGCCACCACCGCCACGCTGCTGTTCGCGCCCAAGATCCTCGGCATGCTCACCGCGATGTTTCCGGGACGGGTGGCGCGCGGCTACGGCGGGCGCATCCGCATCCTGCTCGGCGTCCTGCTGGAAGCTCTGCTGTCCGCGCTGCTGGCGCCGGTGCGCATGCTCTACCACAGCCGTTACGTACTGCTGACGCTGATGGGAAAAACCGCCGGCTGGAAGACCCAGCAGCGCGAGGACAAGGGCGTCTCCTGGCGCGAGGCGCTGCTCCAGCACGGCCCCGGCGCCCTCCTCGCCGCCGCCTGGGCCGCCTGGATCTGGCGCGTCGACACCGGCTACCTGCCCTGGATCTCGCCCATCGTCGCCGCCCTGATCCTCGCCGCGCCGATCTCCCGCTGGACCAGCCTCGCCGGCCCGGGCGACTTCCTGCGCCGCCTCGGCCTGTTCGCGATCCCGGCGGAAACCCGGCCCGATCCGTTGCTGACCACGCTCCACCGATATCTCAACCGCGAGGCTGGCGACCATTCGCCCCACGGCTTCCAGCGCGCCGTCATCGACCCGCTGATCAACGCCCTGCACATCGCCCTGTTGCCCTCGCCCGGAACCCGGCCTTTTAGAACCCGGCAAAATCTCAACCTGCTCAAATACCGGGCGCTGCGCCAGGGCCCCGGCATGCCGGCGGAAGACCGCATGACCCTGCTCAACGACGCCGACACGCTGCGCTGGCTGCATCGCGAAATCTGGCAGAGCGTCCACCCCGACATCTCCCGCGCCTGGCGCGACGACATGGGCAAGGCGTGAAAACCGTCGCCGACCTCGACTTTCAGCAAATCCGCGACGTACTCGCCGGGCTGTCGCTGCAACTGCTGCGGGTTGAGCCCGGCGCCGACATCCCCGGCTCCTGGTGGGGCGCGCCGGAAGCCGGCATCATCCGCTCGCGCGTCTACGTCCGCGACGACACCCCGGTTCACTCCCTGCTCCACGAAACCTGCCACAGCCTGTGCATGTCCGACGAACGGCGAGCCCGGCTGCACACCGACGCCGGCGGCGACTACGACGAGGAAAACGCCGTCTGCTACCTGCAAATCCTGCTCGCCGACCGCCTCGACGGTTACGACCGCCACGCCTGCATGAGCGACATGGACGAATGGGGCTACACCTTCCGGCTCGGCTCCGCCAGCCGCTGGTTCCACGAAGACGCCGCCGAATGCCTAGACTGGCTGCAAACCCGCAAACCGGGCGTACTCAGCCAAGTTCTGGATCAGACAGCCACCTCAGCCGGGTCAAACAGAACAGCCTCAAAGGCTTTCATCCCTACGATCACCGAGGACTAGACCCTATGTTTTGACTTTTTTTC
>DRPO01000427.1 GCA_011330835.1 Gammaproteobacteria bacterium
ATGAAGGCGTTGGCGTCGGCGGCGGAGAGTTGCGCCGCGAGTTCGTCGTCCGGGAGTTTCTCTGGCAGGGGGCGGCAGCCGCAGGCGCCTTGCGCGGCGAGGTTTTGCTTCAGGATGTATGCGATGGCGCGAGCCGCTTGTCCCGGCGCGCGCTGTCGCCAGTTTTCCAGCGCGGCCAGCGAGTCGATGGTTAGCCACTCTTCCGGCGGCGCGCCGAGGATGTCGCGTCGCAGGAGGTTGTCAAGTTTCCGCGTCAGGGATTGCGCGGTCGCTTTGTCGGGCGTCGCGCGGCTGGCGGGTTGGAAGGGCGGGCTGGCGCCGAACAGGCTCTTGCGGAAGTCGGGCAGGGCCGAGCCTAGCCAGGGCAGGGGGCGCGGGTTGTCTGGCCAGGCGAACAGACGCGGCCAGTCCAGCGTGATGCGGGCGATGTGTTCGCGGGCGCTTTCGGCGAGGACGAGCACTCGCCGAGCGGTTTCGGTGGCCGCGTCCGGAGCGGTTTCCGGCGCGGCGCTGGCGATGGCGCGGGCGGCGGCCTGGCTCTGGGCCATGCCGCAGACGTTGTAGAGCAGGGGGATGACGGCGAGCGCTTCGCTAATGGCTTTTCCTCGCAGGATGCGCGCGACGCCAAGGGGACGCTTGACCTGAATCCGGGCGACGCCGCCGTTCCGCGGATCGAGACGAATCGTGATTTGGCCTTCGAGGGTGGTCATCGGGTGTCATCGCGTTTGAGGAACGCGCCTTGCAGCAGCTCGCGGCGACTGAGTAGCCGCTCCCGTTTTCCATCGGATTGCTCATCGGCGCGGGGGCTGGGCTCGCCGCGCCAGAGCGCGGTGATGGCCGGGGCGTCGATTTCCGCTTGTTGGCGGTGATCGTCATTGAGCAGCTCGCGCATGACGGCTTGCGCGGTTTCCACGGCGGCCTGGTCGTTGGCGAAGTCGAACATGCTGGAAAACAGCGAGCACATGCGGTATTTGCCGATGCCCGCTTCGCTGCCGACGATGAAACGGTAGCGGCCCGAGGGGAAGGTCAGCGTTTCTTCGCTCAGATCCGGTTTGTTGGCCCAGCTTGTCGGGTCGCGGGGCAGGGACATGAGGTTCATGCACCAGGGGGTGACCAGAACGCCCAGCGGGCCGTCGCTCCAGGGGCGAAAGCCGATGGCGTGGACGCCGATGGCGGGATTCGCCAGCGGCAGATCGGCCATGCGTTCGCGGTGGATGCGGCGATAGACGGTTTCCAGCGTCCGGGCGCGGCTTTCGATGGCGCTGTTCATCCGTCCACGACCATGAAATCGATCTTGCGACCGTCGCATTCCGGGCAAGTCCAGTGATCGGGGAGTTGCGAGAAGGGCGTGCCCGGGGGGATCTGCCAGTAGTCGTCGCCTTTCGCGGGGTCATAGACATACCAGCAGATCTTGCATTCGAGCTTGCTGTCGTCGCGCAGCTTTCGGCTGTCGCCGCCATAGGAGCCGGGCAGCGGGGCGTTTTCCATTATCCCTCCTCCCCGGCGTAGATGGCGAGTATTTCCGCCAGCCGTTGCGCGCTGTCGTCGATATCCTCGCTGGCCGCGCGGGCGACTTCGGGAACCGCGCTGATTTCCAGGGTGTTGAGGATCAGGGTTTCCTGGGAGTTGAAATATTGCACCCACCAGAGGTTGCGAACCCCGGTGGCGCTGATGCGGCAGTTGCCATAGCCCCGTGAAAGAATAACCACTGGCCCGATGCCCAGTACTTCGGAGAGGTAGGCCAGGTCTCTCTCGGTATGCGGAAGCAGCGAGAGATTGATAATGTGCGGCGGGCGGTCGGGGCGCCACTGGGGTAGATGTTCATTGAGTTCGGCGAGCAGTGGCGGCGCGTTATATACGTCGTCGGGGAGGGCGATGGCCTCAAGGTCGATATTGTCGCGGGCGCTGGCGAAGGTCAGCTCGCTCACCAGTGTCGGGACATCGCCGATTTCCACGGCGTCGCGGATGATCTGGCCATTTTCGTCGAGATAGCGCAGCCGCCAGACACCGGCCAGCACGGATTCCTGGATTCTGGCGTTCAGCGGCGCCTGGCATTGAATGCTGACCTCGCCTTCGCCCAGCAGCTGATTGATGAAACTCAGATTCGCCTCATCCAGGCCGTCGACTTCGATGACCCGGGCG
>DRPO01000428.1 GCA_011330835.1 Gammaproteobacteria bacterium
ACCGACTTCATTGTCCGCCTGCTCGACATTCTGCCCGATGGAACCCAATACAACCTGACAGAAGGCATTCTCCGCGCCCGTTTCCGGGGATCGATATGGGGGGAGCCCAAGCGCCTCGAACCCGGCAAGCCTTATGAATTCACCATCACGCTGCAGCCCACCAGCAACTTCTTCAGGAAGGGGCATCGCATCGCTGTACAAATCACCAGCAGCAGTTTTCCCCTGTGGGATCCTAACCCCAATACCGGGCATCCCCAGGGGCGCGACGCCGAATTGCGGCCCGCCGAGCAAGCGATCTTTCTCGGGGGAGAGAGAGCGTCTCGGATCGAGTTGTTCGTGCTGGATCGGTGAAAGGCAGGCCTGTAGCCGGTGGGAGAACTCTGGATCCCGGCCTTCGCCGGGATGACTGGTTTCTTCGAGGCCGACATGTCCCGATGGCTCCAAGCCCATCATCCTGACAACTTCAAATTCGTCATCCCGGCGAAGGCCGGGATCCATACATCTCGCCGATCAGGACGGCTCCCTTCAGGGTGGCAAGAGGTATATTCCTGAACGCAAGAAGTATAGAATCGGCGCTCCGCTAACTCCCCGCGAGGCTTGTTTTGGAACAGTTCAGAGGCACGACGATTTGCTCCATTCGCCGCGATGGCGTGGTCGCCCTTGGCGGCGATGGCCAGGTGACGCTGGGCAATACCATCATGAAAGGCAATGCGCGCAAGGTGCGCACCTTGCTGAGCGGCAAGATTCTCAGCGGTTTTGCCGGCGGGACGGCGGACGCCTTTACGCTCAATGAGCGTTTCGAGACCAAGCTGCAGGAATACAACGGCAACCTGACCCGCGCGGCGGTGGAGATGGCGAAAGACTGGCGCACCGACCGCGCCCTGCGGCGTCTCGAAGCCTTGCTGGCGGTGGCGGACGAGACGGCCTCGCTGATTATTTCCGGCAATGGCGATGTCATCGAGCCGGAAGATGGCCTGATCGCCATTGGTTCAGGCGGCCCCTATGCTCAGGCCGCGGCGCGGGCCTTGCTTGAAAATACCGAGCTGAGCGCGCCGGAAATCGTCGAGAAGGCCTTGAATATCGCCGCCGGAATCTGCATATACACCAATCACAACATCACTATCGAGACATTGGGCGCGCCCGCGTCCTGATATGCCCATGTCTGAAATGACCCCCCGAGAGATCGTCCAGGAACTGGACAAGCATATTGTCGGTCAGGCCAACGCCAAGCGCGCGGTGGCCAACGCCTTGCGCAATCGCTGGCGTCGCATGCAGCTCGATGAGGAGCTGCGCCAGGAGGTGACGCCGAAGAACATTCTGATGATCGGCCCCACCGGCGTCGGCAAGACCGAGATCGCCCGGCGCCTCGCCCGGTTGGCGAACGCGCCGTTCATCAAGGTCGAGGCGACCAAGTTCACCGAAGTGGGCTATGTCGGTCGCGAGGTGGATTCGATCATTCGCGATCTGGCCGACGCCTCGGTCAAGATGATGCGCGAAACCGAGGTCGCCAAGGTGCGTTATCGCGCCGAGGAGGCCGCCGAGGAAAGAGTGCTCGATGTCTTGCTGCCCCAGCCCAAGGGGTTGATGGAGGGGGAGCCGGATGTTCACGAATCCGCCACCCGCCAGAAGTTGCGCAAGAAACTCCGCGAAGGCGATTTCGACGATAAGGTGATCGAAATCGACCTCAGCGCCACGCCGATCGGCGTGGAGATCATGACCCCGCCCGGCATGGAGGAAATGGCCAGCCAGTTGCAGGGCATGTTTCAGAATCTCGGCGGCGACCGCACCCGCACCCGCAAGCTCAAGGTGGTCGATGCGCTCAAGGTGCTGGCCGAGGAGGAGGCGCACAAGATGATCAACGACGAGGAGATCAAGCAGCGCGCCATCGAGAGCGTCGAGCAAAACGGCATTGTCTTCATCGACGAGATCGACAAGGTCGCCAAGCGCAGCGACCTCGCCGGCGGCGGCGACGTATCGCGCGAAGGGGTGCAGCGCGACCTGCTGCCGCTGGTGGAAGGCTGCACCGTCAGCACCAAGTACGGCATGGTGCGCACCGACCACATCCTGTTCATCTCCTCCGGCGCGTTCCACGTCGCCAAGCCCTCCGACCTGATCCCGGAGTTGCAGGGCCGCCTGCCGATCCGCGTCGAGCTGGACGCGCTGACCGCCGAGGACTTCGTGCGCATTCTCACCGAGCCCGACGCCTCGCTGACCGAGCAGTACGTCGCCCTGCTCGATACCGAGGGTGTCAAGCTGACGTTCGCCGAGGATGGCGTCCGCCGCATTGCCGAAGTCGCCTCCGAGGTCAACCAGCGCACCGAGAACATCGGCGCCCGTCGCTTGCACACCGTTATGGAGCGGCTGCTGGACGTGATCTCCTTCGAAGCGCCCGACATGTCCGGTCAGACCGTCGTCGTGGACGCGGCCTATGTGGACGAGCACCTGGGCGAGCTGGTCGAGGACGAGGATCTCAGCCGCTTCATCTTGTAGGCGCTGTTCGATAACCCCAACGCCGGCGGCGTCATCGACGCCCGAACGGGAAATTGGCGGATAATCCTGTTTTTTGCATTTGCGAGTCGAGGCAATCATGAGACCCACCGAAATCCAGTTACACAAGAAATCCCGCATCCTGGAGCTGGCCTACGACGATGGCGTCCGCCATCGCCTGACGGCGGAATACCTGCGCGTTTACTCCCCGTCCGCGGAAGTGCGCGGACACGGCCCGGGCGAGGAGGTGCTGCAGATCGGCAAGGAGGACGTGGAAATCACCGATATCGTGCCGGTCGGCAACTACGCCATCCAGTTGGTTTTCGACGACAATCACGACAGCGGCATCTACGACTGGGGCCTGCTGCGCGATCTGGGCGACAAGTATGAAGAGAACTGGAACAACTACCTGAAAAGACTCAAGGAAGAGGGGTATACTCGCAAGCAGGACACCAACTAAGTCGCTCGCTTGCCGCCTGAAAACCCCAAAACCGGATTCTTCCGCTGGCTGACCGGCGCTGGACGCCGGGCGCTGACTGGCGTGGTTGTTGCGTCAGCGCTATCTCCGGCGCTTGCCGATACCGAATTTTTCGGCGGCGCTGATCTGCAGTATGGCATGATCGGCGTGGGCGGCGAGACTTTCAATCCGGTGTTGTTGCGGGCCGACGCCGGCTTGTGGCTGCGCAAGGGCATCGGCGCGCAGATCGGCGCGGGCGCTTCCGTCAGCGATGATGGCGTTGGCAGCCTGTCGCTGGATGCGCCCTCCGTCGCCTCGCTGTCTCTGCGTTTCCAGTCCCCTGAAGACCTGGGCATGAAAGCCTTCGCCCTGCTGGGTTACAGCCGGTTCGAGCTGGATGGCGCCCTGTCGGGCGGCAACTTCCCGGGTCGCGAATCCTTTACCGGGCCGAGCGCGTCGCTGGGCCTGCTGTGGTCGCTGGGTGAGCGACGCGCCTGGTCATTGAGCGCGGAACTGGCCGGCTACTTTGCCGACAACGATGTCGGTTTCGGCGGGCTGTCGCTGGGGTTGCGTTATGGTTACTGAGCGATTGCCTATCCCGTTCTGGTTACTGGCGTTATTTCTGCTGGTCTCTTGCAGCGGCGACGCCGGTCGGTTCGAGCAGGCGGTGGAAACCGCCAAGCTGGGCATGACGGGGCTGACGGTGACCTCGCTGCGCGATTTCAGTCAGCGGGGCGAAAAACAGCAGTTCACGGCGCTGGCCGACCTGGCCGATGGCGGACAGGAAGATTTCAGCGCGCGCGTCAACTGGCGGGTTTCCGATCCGGCCATTGGCAGCATCGACGCGAATGGCCTGTTGTTGGCGCTGGCCAATGGCGCTGTCGAAGTGATTGCCGAGTTCGCCAGTTTCACGGCCCGCAAGACGCTGACCATCAACGACGCCACACTGGAAAGTCTCGCGCTCGACACGGGCGACACCGTGGTCGATCTCTGCCTGCCGGCGCGGCTGGGCGCGGTCGGCTCCTACAGCGATGGCACGCGCCGGGAAATCCGGGATCTGGTGGACTGGTCGGTGGATTCGGCCAACGCGAGCATCGTCAACGACGGGTCGGACAAGGGCAAATTGCTCGTATCCGAACCGACAACCACGATCAACGTCACCCTCAGCAAGGACGGCGTCGCAAAAACCGCCTCATTGCTGGTGCAAGACAACCTCCAGGCCATCGCCATCTCCCCCGCCAGCGCATCCCTCAAGGTGGACGACCAACAACAGTTTCAGGCCCTGGGAGATTTTCTCAATCGCGAGCAGGAGGACATCACCGCGAATGTAAAATGGAGTTCCGCCGCGCCCACGATCGCCAGCATCGACGGCAACGGACTGGCCAAGGGCATCGCCGCCGGAAGCGCTACCCTTCTCGCCAGTTGCGGCGGCAAGACGGGTTCCGCCCAGGTCACGGTCAGCGGGAACGGCGGCTTCATTGTCCAGGCGGTCTATCGGGACCGCACCGCGACTTTCCAGATCACCGTTGACGCGGGCTCGGGACTCGCGCCACCGACTGCGCCGGGGGGCTCGGCGACCGCGAATTGCTCGATTTGAACAGTGTATTTTTGGGCGCGAGAAGTATAAAAGGGAATCTATCCAGGTTATGTTTTTTCGACCCAATTCTCCACGGCAAGCCCTGGTACCCGATTGAATTCCCTAACGTTATTGGTAACCAATGTTGCTCCCAGACTTCGAGCGTGAG